>NZ_CP121665.1 GCF_029714285.1 Rhizobium sp. CB3090 | reverse complement strand
CTCGTAACCTATTTCTTGCCAGTGGCGGTTGGGAGCGAAAAATCGAAATACTTTCGCCGATGGCAATAGGCTCCGATTCTGCGCGTCGAGCAAGCGTTTTTTGGTTAACGAGTGGTTAATACATCGGTTTGCTTGCTTTATGAAATCAAGGATTTCGCGACAAACAGGGCCAAAAATCAGGGAATTACACCGCCTAACCGCGATATTGCCATGGCGTGCGCCCTATGCAAAAAACCGAGGAAATCGGCGGAGGCAGAGTTGAGGAAGTGATCGCCTTTCACGTCAAGCAGCCAAACGGCGTCGCGACCAACGAGAATCAGCAGATAATAGCGTCCTTTACAGGACTGCCTTACCATTCCCCCTTCAATCTGCCGAGATCGTCATCACAATATTCTGGCTGCCCGTCCGCTCCGCCGTGTGGCGTCATTATAGTAGCTTGAGGCTTGTTGCACCGAGCGATGACGAGACTGCTCCATAGCCTCTGGGAGAGGGATCCCGCGATTGGCCGCCTCGGTCAGATATCCCGACCGTAGCCCATGTGCGGAGAACTCCCCCGACTCCAAACCCGCCATCTCCGCCCGTTGCTTGAGGATCGCATTGACCGACTGCGGATCCAGTGCCCGCTTCGATACCGTTCCCCATCTTCCGATCCCCCGGAACACGCTACCCTTGTTGATCTTGGCGGCCGCCAGCCAGGCATTCAACGCCTCGACGGGCCGGCCGGTCAGATAGACGACCTCGTCCTGCTCGCCGGTAGACGTCTTGGTGCGCCCCAGATGAATCGCCAAAGAGGGGAGGGGAGGACCGTCTTCGATTTCGATCGGAGCTTCCATGGTCAGTTGCTCCAGGCAAAGGCCTGCGACTTCGCTGCGCCGCCGGCCGCCGGAGGCAAAGGCGACCATCAGAATTGCCCGGTCCCTGACATCGCGTAGGCTGTAGGTTGCGCAGGTCGCCAGCAGGCTCGCCAGAATATCGCCGGTCACCGCTTTCGCGCTCTTGCGGCGACGCTTCCGGGGCACGGCACGCACGGCCAGGCGGATAGCGGATTTGAGGGCAGGGGAGGCGAAGGCGCCGTCGAGGCCGCGCCATTTCGTCAGCGTCGACCAGTTCGCCAGCCGCCGACGCACGGTGGCCGGCGCATGCGGGCCGACGGTTTTCAGAAGGCCCTGGCGCCGGAGGTTCTCGTCGATATCGGCCGGCATGCCGTGATCGGGGTCGGTCCCACGTTTTTCTGGATCCCACAGGTGATGGGCGACGAACTTCAGGAGCAGCGCTTCTGGCGCCGGCCAGGGCAGGGATTTTCCGGTCGCGGCCAATCCCCAGGCTTCGAGGTAAGCCAGATCAGAGGTCAGGGCCCGCAGCGTATTATCGCCCATGCCCTGGTTGACGAGATGGCGCAGCGTCTCGACATCCTGGTCGGTCAAGAGTTCGGCGAGCTCGTCGCGGCGTTCCATCGGCAGCACCGCTGCGATGGTGTCGAGCTCGACGGCGCGCCGCTCGACATTGCTCAGGCTAGTAGACTTCCGCGGGGTGGCCATCAGTCGACCTCGACATGCGGCCGCCAGCGGCGGATGATCTGAACAATCTCCGGCTTGTAGGCATCGGGATAAGACAGCGTCTCCTCGCGGGCGATGAAGGTGAAGACGGTGATCATGTCCTCGCAGATTTCAGGATCGAGATCGGCAAGATCGGTGAGGTCGAAACCGCCATGCACCTCGGCATTCCACCAGGCCAGAATGAAGTTGGCGGCGCGGCGGCCCTGGCCGGTATCTTCGTGGGCGACATTGAGCAGCTTTTCGAGGGCGAAGCGGACGCGATCTTCCATGGAGAAAGCCTTTGTGGAGCGGGAATTGGCCCAGATTCGATGTGTCCGTCTTTTTAAACGAGCGGACCGCATGTCTTTGTCGCGTAACAATAATCGCTCATTCTAATTGAATGAACTTGAGTAGGTTCGGCGGAATTTTAGCCTGATTTGCAGCTCGATGTAAGGTGAGCGCTGATGAGCCGGAAGCCAGACAAGTTGAGCGTCGAGGAGGCAGCCTGGCTGAGGGCTGTGTCGCGCGAGAAGGTTATTCGTCCCTTAGCTCTTTTGCCTCGCCTTTCTGCCGCGCATGTGGGCAGGGCATGCCGAGAGCTGAAGTTGGGGCAAACGCGTTTCTACGAGCTGCTGAACCAGTATCGCGCATCGCCGGTCACGAGCTCGTTGCTGGATGCTATATCGGGACCTTCCAAGGGCAGAACGCTGTTGTCGCCGGACATCGAAGAGATCATTCAGGCGGCAATCCGCGATACCTACCGCAAACGTGAGCGGCCGACGGTTACCGCGCTTCACGATCGCGTGCGGCAAGTTTGCGATGAACGCGGAGTTCGCGCCCCATCGTGGACAGCCGTTCGGGCGCGGGTGGATTGCATCGATCCCGCGATACTTCTGCAGTGGAGGGAAGGCGCGAAGGCGGCCAAGCAAAAGTTCGGCTCGGTCGTGCAAGAATATAACGCCGACTACGCCCTTCAGATCGTTCAGATCGACCACACGCTGGTGGATGTGTTCATCGTAGATGCTGTCAGCCGGAAGCCGCTACAGCGGCCGTGGCTGACGCTGGCGATCGATATTGCCAGCCGAATGGTGGCTGGCTTCTATCTCAGCCTGGAGCGCCCTTCATCGACATCGGTCGCGCTGGCAATCCAGAACGTAGTGATGCCGAAAGCACCTCGGCTGCAGTCGATGGGTGTTGATGTCGTGTGGCCGGTTTTTGGATTGCCCGACGTCATTCATCTCGACAACGGAGCAGAATTCCATGGCAAGGCTCTCGTCAGGGGCGCCGCTGAGCACGGGATCGAGCTCATGTATAGGCCTGTCGCGCGGCCGCATTACGGTGGGCATATCGAACGGCTGATCGGAACCATGATGGGCGCCGTGCACCTGCTTCCGGGATCCACTTCAAGCAACATTGCCAAGCGAGGGTCTTACGATCCACAGAAACACGCCGCAATGACACTAGACGAATTGGAGAGATGGTTGGTCCTCCAGATCGTCGGCCGCTACCATGCCGACGTTCACAGTGTCTTGCTGCTTCCTCCGCGAACAGCCTGGGACGATGCGAAGGCCGCCCGTTCCCAGCCCGTGCGCTTGCCCCATGACCCGGAGCGATTTTTGCTCGATTTTCTGCCCTACAAGGAGCGCTGTATCCGCAGGGATGGCCTGCACCTGTTCGGAATTCGCTATTGGGATGACGTTCTAAGCCCTTTCGCAGGGCGATCATCCCGCCAACTGCGGGTCAAGTATGATCCCCGCGATCTTTCCTGTGTTTACTTGGAACAAGGAGACGGATCGATGTGGCCGGTACGTTTTGCGGCTCTGGACCGGCCGGCGATTACGCTCGGCGAACATCGTCTGGCGCGTGCCACTCTGAGAGCACGGGGAGCCAGCGCTGTCGATGAACAGCTAATTTTCCAAACTATCGCAGAGCAGAGAAGGCTTATGGAGAGCGCTGTGCAGCAGACCAGAGCCATGCGCCGCCATACCGAACGGACTGAGCGCGGGTTGGCAGCTTTTGATCGAACGACCGATTTGCCGGAATCGAATGACGAAGACGATGTCTGCATCGACATATCGCCATTGTCGGTGGAGGAATGGTCTTGAGCGACTATGCCCACCTTCTGCCGGCTTACCGAAGCCATGCCGAATTGAGCGATAATGAGCGCATTGCCTGGATCCGGGCGGATCGCTGGCTCGAAACGGCTCAGGCAAATTCGGCATTGATACGGCTCGAGGATCTGCTTTCCTATCCTCCACGTGATCGTATGCCCTGCCTCCTCCTGTATGGGGACACTGGTATGGGAAAAACAAAAATCATCCGCAAATTTCTTCGCAATCATCCCGCAATTTTCGACAGGGGAACCGGCGAAACCGTCATGCCGGTCGTGGCGATGCAGATGCCCGCGGAGCCGTTGGAGCGGGATGTGTACGGCGAGCTCTTAAATGCGCTCGGCGCACCTGGGCCAAGCAGTGACGCAGCATTCCGCCTCAAGTCGGTCTGTCGTAGCCTGATGCGCAGGATGGGCGTGCGAATGCTTGTGATCGACGAGATCCACGCAATGCTGACTGGCACGTTTCGCCAGCAGCGGATTTTTCTCAACGTAATCCGCTTTCTCGCCAATGATCTCAAGGTTCCGTTGATCTGCGCGGGCACGGATCTTGCCCAGCAGGCTCTTCTGACGGACCCACAGCTTGCCGAGCGGTTTGAAGCATTTCATCTTGAGCGTTGGTCTAACAATCAGCGCCTGACGCAGCTTCTTTCAAGCCTGGTATCCATTTTTCCGCTACGCCAGCCATCGGCCGTGACATCTCCGGCAGTTCGCCGGCGAGTCCTGGAGCTCACGGATGGCGTGACGGTGCGCATATTCAGGCTGATGGAGACCGTCGCTACTGACGCCATCCACAATGGCAGTGAATGTATCACCGCAGACAGCTTCAGCCGTGAGGATCTTGTGTTGCCGCTCGTCTCCATGGCGCGGCATTCGGAACGTTCGCTTCATCGGCGATCGGCGCGGTGAGGTCGATCCCACTCCTGCCGATCGCGCCGCGGCCTTATCCGGATGAGCTGATCTCGTCCTGGCAGGCCAGAGTGGCTTGTCGCTATGGATGCACGCCGGCCGAAATCGAGCTCTGGCTGGGGCATGGGGATCGGCCGTCGATGTTCGCCAGTTTCGAATTGTGCGATTTTCGTCCGGATCCGCTGGTCATCAGATTGTGGGCGCGGACCGCCAGATTAAAGATCGCCGATGTCGAAGCAATGATGCTGAGCCGACAGGTAAGGTCGATCGACTGGTATGTTTCCGATCACAGCCAGCGGGGCATTTGCTCCGACTGCCTTGATGAGGATGTGTCGGCCGGCCGGGATCACTATCTTCGTCGCGAATGGGCTCATGTTGAGGCTGCGGCTTGCGGCAAGCATCGCCGACTGCTGCAAGATTTCTGCGATCGCTGTTTCGCGCGGGGCCGATTCCGTTTCGAATGTAGCGAGGAAGGGGCGAGGCTCGTCTGCGGAGATTGCTCGACCGTGGTATCGGGCGGGCAAAATAAGATCGAGGGTGGGGCCGATCTGGATTTCCTCCTCATGCTGACGGCAGCTGTGGACGCCGCTATCGAAGGGAGGAAGGGTAGCGTCGCATTGAACGAGATAACAGCCGTGATCGAAACCTTGTGGTCGCGATCACAGGCGAATGGAAAGCCGTTCATCGCGTGGCTTGACCTGAAGCTGCCGTTTGGGCGTCTTCCCGTTTTCACCGCCCGTGGCAACCCGGTCGCCGGCCTGTCACTACCGTGGCGCGCCGCCACATTCGTGGCCGCAGCGCAGTTGCTTGATCTGGCGCAGGCAAGACGATGGTTGGGACCGCCACCCCCTTTCCTCAGGCAAGCATTTGCTGACCGAAAGCGCAATCCACTGCCGCAAGCCATCGAAACGCTTGATGCCGATAAGATTCTGGAAACTGCCCCGAAGCTCAAGCTTCGATCGGACGTGGAGTATCAACGTTTGGCCGAACAGATCTTGGCCAGCCACGATTGGAAGGCGATTTCCGAGACGAGGGGGCGCTTGCGTGATAGAAAGCTCGGCCGTCTCATGAACCAGGCCCTCAACAGCGAGGCAGGCAAAAGCGAAGCGCTTCGTCCTGCAGCGCCCTGACCGATGGCGGATGCCATTTCCGGCTACCACCTGCCGGGCTCTCTGCTTTGATCCACCTGGCGACAGCACGTAGCGACGGATTGGATCGGCAACCATGATCATCCAGTGGCCGGCCGGAATACGAAAGGAGTAAGTGTTTGAAAACAGAGCCTAACCTACAGCCGATCATTGAGACGACAACGGAAATCTGACAATCTGCGCTTCATGAAGCCAAAGAAGGAAAGCCGTAAGCCCGTAAAGCCTCCGTCAAAGCATTTGCTGCAACAGCTTGCGCAGACACCTGAGACGCTGTTTGCAAACGCGTTCCGCAACCAGTACGGCGCCATTTGCTTTCGCCGCAAGAATGGCGACCGCGAAGTCGAAATTCTGGTGATCACGTCCCGCGACACCGGGCGATGGATCGTCCCGAAAGGATGGCCGATAAAAGGCAAGGAGCCTCATGAAGCAGCCGCTACGGAAGCATGGGAGGAGGCCGGGGTTCGAGGCAAGGTGAGAAAGACACCAATCGGGCGCTACACCTATCTGAAAGAGCTCGAGGGCGGCAAAGTTGTCCCCTGCGTGGTAGAGATGTTTCAGGTGGAGGTCAAAGAGGTCGGGAGCCAGTTCAAAGAGCGGGGACAGCGTGTGGTCGATTGGGTTAGCCCTGACGAGGCGGCCCGGAGGGTGCGCGAGGTCGAGCTCAAATCGCTGCTCGTCAATTTCAAACCTCAAGACTAGACGCTTCTTGGCCTTGTGGTGCGTCGGCCGTTTCGGCGATGAACTTCAGGCCATTCCCATTCGATCTGATTGGATAGAAAAAAGGTGATGTATTGAGATCAGTGCTTTTTGATGTCGATGGCGTCCTTGTCCATGGCTATACAGGGCAGTTGCAGCGCCGCAGGCGCTGGGACGAACATTTGCTGGCCGACCTCGGGATTGATTCCTCCGCGTTCACCGAGTTCTTCATCAAGCAGGTATTTGAAAAAGAAGTTCTGACGGGTCGGAAGGCGCTGATTTCCGCTCTCGAAGAGACCCTTCCGAAATTGGGCTTCCATGGCTCGCCCTTTGTCGTTGCCAGTTATTGGCTTAATCGGGACAGCCACATCAACATGCAATTGTTGGAGCTTGTCCGCCAAATTCGGCGAACAGGGCAGGTTCGGCTATATGTCGCCACCAATCAGGAGCACATGCGTGCCTTCCATCTTTGGAATCGCCACGGCTTTGAAAACCTATTCGATGATATGTTTCATGCTGCAAGGTTTGGCGAGCTAAAGCCGGGTCGCGGATTTTTTGAACGCGCCTCGGACATTCTTGGCGCCCAATCTGAGCCGCCACTTTTCTTCGATGACTCTGAGGCAGTCGTAGAAGCTGTCAATGCGTTCGGCTGGGAAGGGGTCCTGTATCAAGATGTTTCCGATTGCGCCGAGCACCCTTGGATTGCTCAGCTGTTGTCGCAGCACGCCTGAATTTGCAAGTAAAATGCCTATAGGAGACTAACTGTGAGAGGAAAACGGTGGGACCAATATGGCCTGATGGAAGCGCGATTGTCGGCGACGATGTCGAAAGATCCAGCGCGCAAGGTGGGGGCTTGCATATTAAGATCCGATGGGACGGTCGCCTCAAAGGGCTGGAATGGTTTCCCTCGCGGGTGCAATGACGATCCAAGGTTATACGAAGATCGGCGCCGGAAACTTCTCCGAGTTGTGCATGCAGAGGCTAATGCAATCGTTTCCGCGGGACAGTCGTTGAAAGATTGCACGCTGTATGTAAGTCCACTCCACCCGTGCGCCACCTGTGCCAGCCTAATTATCCAGAGTGGCATCGTTCGAGTGGTAACCGATCACCTGTCTGACTCCCCCAGGTGGAAAGAAGCATTCGACGAAGCGCGAGAAATGTTTGGGGAGGCCGGCGTCATAGTGGACGTCGTGGATCCAGACATATTGGATTGAGCACTACTTGCCGTGCTGCATCGCTCCCTGACCGATCGGATTCCCGTCTCCGATTTGATTTGGGATGACGTGCCAACAGCATCGTGTTTGCAAATTTGCTACGGTTACCCCGAAACACGACCGAAGCCCTTAATTGCGGACGAGCCCGAAGCGGTAAGCTTCGTCTAGCAGAGCTTTCACGGAAGACGGTTGCCATTTCCGGCCGCCACGTACGGGTCGTTCCCCCATTTGATCCAGTTGCGTGGCAATGTCGCGTAGCGACAGATTGGGATCGGCGATGGTGATCGCGGCGACCAGTTTCATCAGATGGTCTTCGGGTGCGCGACGTGGCGAGCGGGCCAACAACTCTGGTTCCGCCAGCTTCTCACGAACCATCCGGTGAACAGCGCGGCGGAGCCGCTCGACCGTCCAGTCATGGCCACGGCGGTTAAGGACACGGACGACATTGTCCCAACTATGCTGGGGCCGGAGCTGCCGCACGGTCGGGATCCACGTCTGCGCCGATGAGATCAGTTCGTCGAGATAAAGTTTCTCACGCGCTTGCGACACCGCCTTGATCGCTTCCGGTCGGCGCTCGCGCAGACCGGGATTGCCGGGAAGCTTGCCTCTGGCTTTCGCAGCCTTGATGCCAGCTTTGGTTCGTTCTGCGATCAGGGCGCGCTCGAGCTGTGCGACGGCCCCAAGCACCTGCAGCGAGAACATGCCCTGCGGTGTGGATGTGTCGATCGGATCGCGCAGCGAGCGGAAATGCACGCCGCGCCCTTCGAGGTCTTCGATCACCTGCAGCAGATGGCTGACCGATCGGGCCAGACGGTCGAGACGAACGACCACCAGTACGTCGCCGGCGGCGAGATCCTTCAGCAGCTTTATGAGCACCGGTCTCGCCCGGGATAAGCCGGATCCATGCTCCTGGTGAATGCGGTGGCAGCCGGCGGCGCGCAGCTCGTCGATCTGGGCGTCGTTGAGCTGATCGTCGGTCGAAACCCGCGCGTAGCCGATCAATCGCTGCGGCGGGGAAGGGGAACTGACGGTTGCAACCTGAGGCATCAGTTTTGGCTCATTTTTGAGGGCGTTTGTACAGATAATGAATGCGTGAGAAAATGAAGGTTTGCAAGCGTGTTTTATGGCTCAAATGGAGCGGCATTCAGCGCGTTTTCTCGCTTGAGCCCGGCGACCGCTCATCGCGACCCCTGAAGGCGCACCAGCGGGCATCCATGGCGGAAATGCCGTAAATCGGCGGTTTCTGAGGGGAGCGAAGCGGAACCGGTTATGTTGGACAGCCTTCGCTACCAAGGGGCGGTCGGGGAGGGGAGGAGCTCGACCCGTCCGGCGCGTCACTTCCGCTCGATCAGGCAGAATTTTCCACCGATCCTAAATGAAAAAGCTGCAAAAAGCCCGGATTTGCAGGCTTTCCGCCGATCCTCAAGGACTGACACGATGGATTCGCACCTTCTGTCAATCTACCATCGATAACCGATACTTATCGATGGTAAGGCGCCACAGAAAAACATCGTCCGAGCAACGGAAATAAAAGTCAAAGTGACTTCTCTATAGCAAAAAAATACCGTTAATTCTGATGGTTAATAAAGTAGAAATCAGAAGATCCGATTCCAAGAAGCGGGTAAAAGGGGCTGATTTGGGGGCACTGCCGAAGCGCTGGGCAATTGTGCCGTCGATGTTCTTCTACCATAATCGGTGACGAAGCATAAGACGGCATTGGGACCAGAGGGGTGGGTAGCGGCAAGATGCACGAGATCGATATCGAGGGGCTCGACGAAGCCACGCTGATGGCACTGCATGGACGTATCGTCGAACGGCTGCATTTTCTGCATCAGCAAAAGACCGCCGCTGCCCTGCAAGAGATCAAGATCGGCAGCGGTGTCATGTTCGAGGGGCCGGATGGAAGAACGATCAGGGGCATCGTCATCCGCCGCAATCGCAAGACCGTGACGGTTCACACCGACGATGAGAAGCACTGGAACGTCTCGCCGTCGTTGCTGACGCTTGTGGGCCGGCATGGTCTGGATGGAGAGGCGTCCAAAGACGGCCGTGTCCTGCCGTTTACGAAGCCCGGCGGCAGATAACAGCACTCAGGCTTTTGCCGCGACAAGGCTTGCCAACGGCGGGATGGTCTGGCCGCTGATGCCGAGCCGGTCGCCGAGGTAGTGGAAAAAGGACAGTCGGAGCTTTTTGCAGGTCTTCATCAGACCGAGCATGGTGTCGCGCGCAACGAGGCCGTCCCGGCTTAAGGTACCGCCCGAGATCTTTCGCTTGGTGACGAAGGTCCGCAAGTCGTTCTCCGACGCGTTTGTGTGCAATGGAATATGTGGATACTCAAGCACCTTTAGCAGTTCGTCTTTTCGCCGATGCAGGCGCGTCAGCAGTTGATCGAGGGCGTCATAGCCAGTGTGCAGGGTAAAGATCCTGTCGAACCGTCGTCGGAAGGCAGGGATTGCCTGCGGGGAGGGTCTCTGTTTCCAGGCCTTCAGCGCTTTGTAAAAGCGCCAGACGAGATCACGAATAAGCGCGACAGATCGCTCCTCCTTGGCGGTGGCCGGCATGAGCTTTTGTAGAAGGCGCTCGCTATGGACCCAGCACAGGGCATGATTTCCGACACGGAACTGTCCGGCATCGTCAGAGACGATCACCACGTCGCCCAGTAGGCCGTGATGGCGCAGGGACCCCCAGAGACCAGCTTCGGCCAGGACTCCGATCCCTTGCCTGTCGAAAATATCGATGCCCTTGCCGGCCAGATATTCCAGGAACTGCACCTGATTGCAGAAGCCTTGCGGCTCGAAAGTGCGCAGTCTGGCAACAAGGCCCGGATCGCCACGACGCTCTTCCAGATAGTCGAATGCCGCGTCATTGAGGACATAATCCCGGTAGTTGCCGCGCAGCAGCGACAGGAAGTTCAGTCGCGATTTCGATTTCGTGGTGCGGAAGACGGTAAAATGGTCGCCGCCGATCTGCGTCGTATAAAAATTACCATGAGCGTGACGGGCACCGGTGTCATCGACCGTGATATAGGGGTCGTTTGCGGGAGGGGGCGGAATACTACCTTAAGCGAAATCCTGACGCACGCGGATAGTTAAGCCGGTCCCTTTGAACCGTCGGTCATGTTCTCCATGCTGGCCGTATCCAACATTCCAAGAACCCGGCCACTTAACGTTTTCAATTCCGGTCGCTGTGGCAGCTTTGAATGAGGTCCACACGGCTTCACTATGATGCCGGTAGAGAATGCCCCCTGGCCCCATCTCCGGATAGAAAGCGACATGAATATCAAAGTCCGAAGCAGCTACTAAATCGGGGCCGAACCAGTAGGAAGGGCTTCGTCCTGGCTGTCTCCCAACGACCAGAGTGAGAGTTTGCTTCGGTCCGCGCGTACCTAGCCAGACTGGAGCGATGGTCTCTGGAGAATGTGCGGTGAACAGCGTCTGCTCAGGTGCCCAGGGCTTCTGAGCCGTCCGTCCTACAACGCGAAATTCAACAACGCTTCCGCGACCGATCAATCCGGTAAAGAGTGCGTCAGATTTACCGTCCCCAACGCGCTGCCATTCAGTAGAAGCGGCGGTGGGCATAGGTGGCCATTGCAATCGCTCCCGTGCAACGCCCTCCGTGTCGAGCACCTGATATTTTAGCCCGTTTTCATCGAGCGCAGCCTGGATGCAGTGAAGATATTCAACACCTTCAGGCATTCTATGTGCTGTGCCGGCTCCAGCGGTGCAAATCTGAAGCACTCCTCGGTGCACCTGGACGTCATATGCGAGAATATGGCTGCAGACATAGGCAAGGACGTTCGCATCCACCAGTATATTCCAGAACTCATCAGCATACTCATGGCCGATTTCACGTTGGTAAGTTCCGGAAAAGCCGTTGACTGGAAATACCGGATGGTGGCCAAGCACGATTTTATATTTTGCATCAGCGTGCTGCTTGAGCGTTCTCTGCAACCATTCAGTTTCGACATGCCCCTCTCCACCGAGACCGGTCCAAAGCGTATGAACGAAGACCAACAATAAGTCGTCTCGACGGACCCAATAAGACAGCCCTTTCTGGTCCGCTGGACCGTTGTCTGGAAGCTGTAAGACTTCGCGAAAAATGTCCTCGCTCATCTTGTCGTATGCTGTGTGATTGCCTGTGGTATGCCACATCGGGATTTTCTGGCGGTCGAGCCATGCCATTTCGACTTCAAACCAGTGTTTCCACTGTTCGCGTAAAGCATCCGGATGAGGAGTTAGGCCGATTATTTCATCACCCGGAAACAGTATGAACTCAGGCTGTGGTGCCAGGCGCTTCACGATTGCGTTCACCTCAGCGAGCGTTCGTTCGTGCAGAGCGTTTGGAACGCCGGAACATGAATCGCCATACATTACGAACTGGTGGCCGCCCGATTTCGGAAGAAGCGCGGTGATAGGCTCATGTGCCATTGTTTAAATCTCTATTCCGTTTGAGAATGTCGTTGACGGTATTTTTGCTAATGCCGAGGTCTCTAGCGATCCAGCGATAGCTGCGGCCTTCAGCGATCAGCGCCATGACTTTCGGTGCAAGCCTATCTGACTTTGGTCGTTCTCCAGTTTGGCGGCCGAGTCTTCTGCCACGCGCTTTTGCAGCGGCTAGGCCGGACTTGACCCGCTCACTGATCAGATCGCGTTCGAATTCCGCAATGCCGGACAGGAAGGTTGCGAGCATTCGGCCGTGCGGAGAGGATAAATCGAAAGTCATCCCATTCATCGCGATGACTGAAACCTTCCAACTTTCCAGCTCGCGTAGCGTATTGAGAAGGTCGATGGTCGAACGGCCCCATCGGGACAGTTCAGTGACCAGGATGGCGTCGATCTGCCGGGCCTGTGCGAGGGCCATAATCTTACGGCGTTCAGCTCGGTCAAGCTTTGCGCCGGAACCCGTTTCTTTAAAAATTCCCGCCACTTCGTAACCGGCACGCTCGGCAAACGCCGTCAGGTCACGCTCCTGCCGCTCACATGACTGGTCGGCGGTCGAAACGCGGCAATAGATGGTGGCTCGCTGTCCCAATTGAACCCTTTTGGATTTTGATGCCGAAAGGCCTTGATTTGTATAAGCCGATCGTTGTCCAGAACAGACTATACTTCAATAGGGACAACGTTGCATGCCAAGGCGCACTATTCTGACCGAACGCCAGCGCGAGAGGCTATTTGATCTGCCGACCGACGAACCGTCATTGCTTCGACATTACATATTGAGTGACGAAGACCTGCGGCACATCAGGCAACGTCGTCGCCCTCGAAATCGATTGGGATTTGCTCTCCAGCTTTGCGCCTTCCGATATCCTGGCCGCCTCCTACAGCCAGGAGAGATGATCCCGCGATCGATGTTGGCCTTCATCGGTGCGCAGATCGGTGTCGTGGCTGAAGAACTTGCCGAGTACGGTGCCAGATCTGAAACGCGCTATCAACATTCGACGGCACTGCAGCAACTTTACGGCTATCGACCATTTGAAGGCCAGATTCGCGCAAACATGCTCATTTGGCTCAAGGAGGCTGCGGAGAAGTCAAAAACGAATGACTTATTGGCGGCCGAGTTCCTGGCGGAGCTGCGCCGTCGCCATGTCATCGTCCCGGCGGCCTCGACCGTCGAACGGTGCTGTGCCGACGCTTTGGTTGCCGCAGAACGTGCAATCGCGTCCCGCATCACTTGGCGTCTGGATGCACAAAGCCGCACTCGGCTGTTGTCCCTGCTTTCCGAAGCGGTCGATGGTCGGATTACGCGTTTTGTGTGGTTGCGTCAGTTCGAAGCCGGTTCCAATTCCAACGATATGAACAGCCTCCTCGACCGGCTGGACTTTTTGCGCAAGCTCGCCATCAATATTGGCACCCTCGACGATATCCCGCCTTTCCGCATGACTGGTTTGCGTCGTCAAGGCGAACGTTATTCCGCCGATGGAATGCGGGATCTGCCGGAAACTCGACGATTGGCGATATTGGCTGCGTGCGTCGTGGAGTGGACGGCCATGTTGGCGGATGTCGCTGTCGAAACGCATGATCGTATCGTCGGAAAGCTCTATCGCGCATGTGAACGCAAACGAGATGAGCTGTTGCAGGCCGAGCGCGCTTCGATCGGCGACACGCTGAAAATGCTTTCCCGCTTTGGCGGCGCATTGATCACCGCGCATGATGAGCAGGACGATTTGGGACTAGCCATCGCGGAAGGTGGTGGTTGGGAATTGCTCCGCCAAACTGTCGCGCAGGCGGCCGCGCTGACAGGCAAGGTCTCGGCAGATCCGCTGGAATTCGTGACTGACGGATATGCCCGTTTCCGGAGGTATGCGCCTCGGTTTCTGGAAATCCTGACGTTCCGAGGTGGGCGCGGCGCGGATTCGCTTCTCGAAGCATTGGAAGTGCTGCGCCGTCTCAATCGCCGCGGACATCGCACTTTGCCAGTCAATGCACCGCTCGACTTCGCTCGAGCCAAGTGGCGCAAAAGGATTCTGACGGATGGAAAACCCGATCGGCAAGTATGGGAAATCGGGATCTTGTTCGAACTTCGCAACGCGCTGCGCTCGGGCGACATCTGGCTGGCTGACAGCAGGCGGTATCGCGAGATCAGCACAGCACTGGTCCCGATTGAAACCGTCTCCGAAACTGCACGGCTGGCTGTTCCGCTGGAAGCCGACGACTGGCTTCGCCAGCGAAGCCAGATCCTCAAACGCGGCATGACGCAAATCGAATGTGCCAACGAGGCTGGTATTCTTGCAGGTGGGGCCATCGTCGACGGCAGGCTTCAGATCGATCGGCTCGAAAAGGCGACACCAGAGGAGGCTGCCGCACTCGTCCTGAAACTCTATGAAAGCATGCCGCTCGTTCGGATCACGGACATCCTCATTGAGGTCGATGAAAAGCTGCACTTCACCGATGCCTTCACCGATCTCCGTACGGGTATCGCCTGCGGCGACCGCATTGGTATCCTGACTGTTCTGCTCGCTGACGGCGTCAATCTCGGTCTCAGGAAGATGGCTGACGCCAGCGACACTCACACTTTCTGGGAGTTGCTGCGGATCGGTAAATGGCACGTTAGAGAGGAGACAACGGCACGCGCCCTTGCGATGATTGTTGAGGCACAGTCGAAATTACCTATGGCCCGCTTCTGGGGTGACGGAACCACTTCGTCTTCTGATGGTCAGCACTTCGCCGCAGGGTCGACCGGAGAAGCATTGAACGTCGTCAATGCCCGGTATGGCAATGAGCCTGGGCTTTCGGCATACAGTCACGTCTCTGATCAATATGCACCATATTCGACGCAGGTTATTCCCGCGACTGCTCACGAAGCGCCCTATATTCTCGATGGTCTGTTGCAGAATGACACCGGAAGGCAAATCCGCGAGCATTATGCTGATACGGGCGGCTTTACGGATCATGTTTTTGCCATCTGCTCTGTTCTCGGCTTCCGGTTCGCACCGAGAATCCGCGACCTGCCGGACAAGCGGATCTATGTTCCCGCGATCAACGAGGTGCCCCCGTGCTTCAGCCGATGATCGGCGGCCGGATCAACATTCGGCTAATCCGTGAAAATTGGCCCGATATCCTGCGGCTCGCCGCCAGCATGGCCGCCGGGACCGTCGTGCCCAGCCAAATTCTTCGAAAACTTGCCGCCTATCCACGTCAGAACAGCCTGGCAGTGGCGCTCAGAGAGGTCGGGCGTCTCGAGCGCTCTATCTTCATGCTCGACTGGCTGAGCGACATTGATCTACAGCGCCGGGCGCAAATCGGATTGAACAAGGGCGAGGCGCATCATGCCCTGAAGCGTGCGGTCAACTTCAACAGGCGAGGTGAAATTCGAGACCGCTCGTCCGACGGACAGCAACATCGAATTGCTGGCCTCAACCTCCTCACAGCCGTCATCATCTATTGGAACGCATGGAAGCTCGGCGAAATCGTTGCCGAGCAAATTGACAGCGGTGAGCAGATCGACCTTGGGCTCCTGCCTCATGTCTCACCGCTCGGATGGGAGCATATAACGCTCACGGGAGAATATCGATGGCCGCCGTTAAGGTAGTATATCGCCCCCTCCCGCAAATGACCCCATATAGGAGGACGACACCAGGCCGGCATGCAGCACCGCCGCGTCCTCGGCGACAAACCCATCCAGCTCTTTGGTCAGAAGGCGCACGACCTGGCGCTTAGAGATCTCGACGCCGACATCATTCAACAACGTCGTCAGCCGCCCAGTCGTCACCTGTCCTTGCGCATGCAGCATCAGGCAGAGCCGCCTGATGTTCGGGCCGTAGCCGCCCATGATCCCCATGGGCAGCGGCGCGATCACCGTCTTCCCATCTGGCATGATCCAGCATTCCCGCCGGTAGTGCACAAGCTCGGCCGTGAGAACCAGTTCCCGCACGAAGCAGCTTTTGTAGCCTTTGAAGCGCGAACCGGCCGGAACGTTTGCACGTAAAACCTCCTCTCGGCTGACCCGCTTCACATCGAGCTTCGGGCCGCGTGGCCTCTTCTTGCCCGCCGGCTTGTCGCTCGCGCCATCGGTTGCTTTCTCCATGCCGGATGGTCGAAACGGCGGGCGCGGCGGCAGGTTCTTCAGCCGCGCGATCTCGTCGCGCAAAAGTTGGTTCTCGACCTTCAGACGGGTGTTTTCCAGGCGAAGCGCCGCGTTTTCTTCACGAAGGGCCGCGTTCTCGGCCTCAAGTCTCGCAAGGCGAACTTCAGCCCGCTCCGCTCGTTCCAACAGGCCGGTCACCAAACTGCGCAACGCCTTCAGCGAAAGCGTCTCGGCATGCTCAGGGGAGGGAAGCCGTCTCTTTGCCATCCCGAGACTGAATCATGATTTGCCCCAGCCAAGGAATCCCAGCGCCGGAAATCAAATCGCAGACCACGCGCTTGTGCACACTTCTCTACGGTCCTCGGCGAAAGTCCGCCAACCAAAATGCCCCACTTACACGTGGGGGTAAGTGGGGAAGATTTGGTGGCTGTGGCTTCCACTTCCCGATTTCAATTGAAGCGGTAAGCTGAAAATCCGCCGCCCGCTTTTCACCTAACGATTTCATGATCCCGGCAGGGGAGGGGCCTCAAAGCCCCGACGCCTTGGTGAGATTGATCTGGAAACGATCGCGGCGCCGCTGATATTTGCGGGTCATTTCCGCACTGGCATGGCCAAGCTGTTTCTGAACGTAGCGCCCGTCGACTTCGGCCGAGGAGTCGCGTTCAGGGTGGGTTGCTTTAGCGGTCCCCGTCATTCTTGAGTTTTGATCTCCCGTCGCGATCCGAGACCTCGTCGGCATTCGCATGGACAGCGAATACATATCCCTTCTTAATTTGCCGTGAATCCTCAGCCGACGGCATAGTGTTGGTTGGCGTCTCAATCTGGCTGCAACCATGACGTGACCTGTGCGCAATTCGCGCCGGCGTTGTTGAGCGGAACAGCAAAATGCCGCTATCTGCTCGCAACGGTTGCGATCGGAACTGAAGTAACATTTTGACAACAATACGTTGCAATTATTCACAAGGATAGCAATTTTTAGATACGCATAGAAACATTCTGAAATACAATCCCACCGTTTTCTGCAATCCTAATAAGGCTCGATTCGTCGAGAAAGGCGTAATTAACCAATAGGTTATGTGGAGTATGGTTTGGTAATTCAAGCAGGCGACGATGTTTCCAGTCATTGTGAGCCATATCGCAGGAGACGACGGGGTCCTTTAACCCGCGTTGATGACGCCGCACTCATTATCTACCCTGCTCAAAGCGCCGCTTGCGAAGGCTATTGCCGCCGTGACGGCGCAAGCCGGGCCCCTAGTGATGGTAGTCCCGCTACCGCTAGCCTCTTAAGAGAACCTCGATACGGATAACCGGTCGACGGTCGCTTCATTCCCGTCTGCCCGTCATGGGCAAACCGGTCTCTATGCCGTCAAACAGCAGGATCGAAAGAACAATCATGTCGTCGATTGCGATCGCCGTTGCCCAGCGCGCGAAAATCAAAAGCCGTAGCCGCCGTTTTTCGACCGTGTTTTCTTCAGTTGGGCGCGGCAAAGGCAGAGACTGGAAGCGCCGATCTCACGCGCTGTTGGCCGGTGTCAGTCTCGGTACGATGGTCGCGTGCGGCTGGCCGGCCCCGGCCGGTGCGCAGGTCTGGAAGGGCACGACGAGTACTGATTGGACGGTCGGCAGCAACTGGTCGACGGGCACGGCCCCGAACGGCACCGGCACGGTGACGATCAACACGAACTCGCCCAATCCTGCGGTGCTGGGTGTGTCCGGCGCGGCGAGTTCGACGATCGGCAACTTGCAGATGGGCACGACGACAGGCACGAGCGTGCTGACGATTCAGAACGGGAGCATGCTGTCGTCCAGCGTCACGACGGGCACGAACTACATTGGCCAAGCCGGAAACGGGACCGTCACGGTCACAGGCGCTGGATCGTCCTGGTCGAGTTCTGCCCAAACTCGAATCGGTTTCAACAATGGCAGTACAGGTACGCTGAACATCGCCAATGGTGCAAGCGTCAGTCTGGGAACCTTGAATTTCGGTGGGGCCGGTAGCGCGGCCACGGGGACGCTGAATGTCACGGGGGGCGGGACGCTGACCTCGGGCGACACATTCATGTTCGGATCGTTCACCACCAGCACCGCCAATATTTCCGGTGCAGGATCCAGCTGGAATGTGGGTGGATTTTTGACGGTCGGCAGGGGCCAGGGCAATTCAGGAACCGGCAGCGGTACGCTCAACGTGACAAACGGCGCATTGGTGACCGCCACCGGCATTATCACGATCGCTGGCAACAACCTGAGTGGAGCGGGAACCGGCACGGTGACCGTCTCCGGCGCGGGCTCCCAGTTGAACACCAGCGCGGCACTCAACATCGGTGCCTATGGCCAGGGTACGTTGACGGTTTCCAACGGAGCGGCTGCGACTGCCAATACGGTGACAATGACCGCCGTGGCGGCCTCAACGGCCACGCTCAACCTATCTGGGGGCAGCACCCTTTCCACGGGGCAGCTGACAGCCGGTCCAGGAACGGTGCAGGCCAATTTCGACGGCGCCACGCTGCGCGCCACCGCCAGCGGCCAAAGCCCGGCCTTCATCAGCGGCTTTACCGGCACCGGCCTCAACATCGCTGCTGGCGGGCTCACGCTCGATACCGGCGCCTTCAATGTCACCGCTGCGTCGCCGTTCAGCGGCACGGGCGCGCTCACCAAGATAGGCACCGGCACGGCGGTGTTCACCGGCAACAACAGCTACGCGGGCGGCACCACGATTTCGGCCGGCACGCTGCAGCTCGGCAGCGCAAGCACGTCGGGCAGCATCACGGGGGACGTGTCAAACAACGGCACGCTGGCCTTCGACCGATCGGACACCTACACCTTCGCCGGACTGATTTCCGGCAGTGGCGCGGTCAACCAGATCGGCTCCGGCACGACGATCCTGACGTCAGACAATGGCTACACCGGCGGTACGACGATCTCGGCTGGCACGCTGCAGCTCGGCAATGGCGGCGCGTCCGGCTCGATCAGCGGCGATGTGACCAACAACGGCACGCTCGCCTTCGACCGATCCGATACCTCTAACTTCGCCGGACTGATTTCCGGCAGCGGCGGGGTCAATCAGATCGGCTCCGGCACCACCGTCCTGACGGCCAACAACAGCTACACCGGCGGTACGACGATTTCGGCGGGCACGCTGCAGCTCGGCAACGGCGGTACGTCCGGCGCGATCACCGGCGACGTGACGAACAACGGCACGCTCGTCTTCGACCGCTCCGATACCTCGACCTTCGGCGGGCTGATTTCCGGCAGCGGCGCGGTCAATCAGATCGGCTCCGGCACCACCGTCCTGACGGCCAACAACAGCTACACCGGCGACACGACGATCGCGTCGGGCACCCTGCAGCTCGGCAACGGAGGCACGTCGGGCTCGATCAGTGGCGATGTGACCAACAATGGCATACTCGCCTTCGACCGATCGGACACCTACACCTTCGCCGGATTGATCTCCGGCAGCGGCTCGGTCAGCCAAATCGGCTCCGGCACGACTGTCCTGACAGCGAACAACGGCTATACCGGCGGGACAACGATCTCTGCGGGCACGCTGCAGCTCGGCAACGGCGGCGTGTCGGGCTCGATCATCGGCGATGTAACCAACAACGGCACGCTCGTGTTCGATCGTTCGGACACTTCCACCTTCGCCGGACTAATTTCCGGCAGTGGCGCGGTCAATCAGATCGGCTCCGGCACGACTGTCCTTACGGCCAATAACGGCTATACCGGCGGGACGACGATCTCCGCGGGCACGCTGCAGCTCGGCAATGGCGGCGTGTCGGGCTCGATCATCGGCGATGTAACCAACAACGGCACGCTCGTGTTCGATCGTTCGGACACTTCTACCTTCGCCGGACTAATTTCCGGCAGTGGCGCGGTCAATCAGATCGGCTCCGGCACGACTGTCCTTACGGCCAATAACGGCTATACCGGCGGGACAACGATCTCTGCGGGCACGCTGCAGCTCGGCAACGGCGGCGTGTCGGGCTCGATCATCGGCGATGTAACCAACAACGGCACGCTCGCATTCGACCGATCGGACACCTACACCTTCGCCGGATTGATCTCCGGCAGTGGCGCGGTCAATCAGATCGGCTCCGGCACGACTGTCCTGACAGCGAACAACGGCTATACCGGCGGGACAACGATCTCTGCGGGCACGCTGCAGCTCGGCAACGGCGGCGTGTCGGGCTCGATCAGTGGCGATGTGACGAACAACGGTACGCTCGCATTCGACCGATCGGACGCCTATTCTTTTGCCGGCGCGATCTCCGGCACTGGCACGGTGAGTAACCTCGGCAGCGGGATTACGACACTGTCCGGCATCAACAGTTACAGTGGCGCGACCAACGTCAATGCCGGCACCTTGCTCGTCAACGGCGACCAGTCGGCGGCGACGGGGCTTACCACGGTTGCGAGCGGTGCCACCCTCGGGGGTATTGGAACCATCGGCGGCGACGTTACAGTGACCGGTGGCGGCACGCTTTCCCCTGGTGCTGCCGGCAATGCCCCCGGCACCTTGACCATCAATGGTGCGCTGGCGCTCAACAGTGCCTCGAACATCAACGTCAATTTCGGCCAGGCGAACGCCTCCGGTGGTTCGCTCAACGACCTGATCACCGTGGGCGGCAATCTGACCCTCGACGGCACGCTCAATGTCACACAGACAGCTGGCGGCACCTTCGGCCCAGGCGTCTACCGCATCTTCAACTATGGCGGCACGCTCACCAACAACGGCCTCGATATCACCGATCCGAACTATTTCGTGCAGACGGCGGTGGCAAACCAGGTGAACCTCGTCAACTCGACGGGACTGACGCTCAGCTATTGGGACGGCGACGTCGGTCCGCATTCCAATAGCGTCATCGATGGCGGCAATGGCACCTGGCGGGCCGCGGGCGACCAGAACTGGACGGATGGTACCGGCCTCTTCGCCGCTCCCTTCGCCAATGGCAGCTTCGCCATCTTCCAGGGGGCTCCAGGCACTGTAACGGTCGACAACACCAACGGCCAGGTGCAGGCAGCCGGCATGCAGTTCGCCACGAATGGCTACGCAATCCAGGGCGGCGATGTCGAGCTGGTTGGGCCGCAGTCAACCATCCGCGTCGGCGACGGCTCGACGGCAGGTGCCGCCTTTGCCGCGACGATCGCCTCCAATCTCACAGGCAGCAGCGAACTCGTGAAGAGCGATCTCGGCACATTGGTTCTGTCTGGAAGCAACAGCTATACCGGCGGCACCGCCATCAATGGCGGCACGCTGCAAATATCCTCCGATGCCAACCTCGGTGCTGCAAACGGTCCGCTCAGCCTGGACGGTGCCACACTCACCAATACGGCATCTGTCGTCTCGAACCGAACGGTCACGCTCAACACGGGCGGCGGCACGTTCGATGCGCTGGATACCATCAGCCTCGGCGGCTCGGTCGGCGGCGCCGGTACGCTCACCAAGACAGGCAGCGGCACGCTGGTTCTTAATGGTGCCAACAGCTACCAAGGCGGCACCGTCATCAATGGCGGCACAGTCCAGGTAGCGTCCGACGCCAATCTCGGCGATGCGGCCGGCGCGCTCACTTTCAATGGCGGCGCCCTGCACACGACTGGGTCGTTCACCTCGGCGCGCGCAGCAACGCTCAGTGCCGGCGGCGGCATCTTCGACACCGACAATCTGACGACGCTGACGCTCCGCAGTGCCATTGGCGGGACAGGGGCTCTTACCAAGAGCGGCACTGGCACACTCGTGCTTGCCGCCGACAATAACTATGCCGGCGGCACGACGATCGCAGCAGGCACCTTGCAGCTCGGCAATGGCGGTGCGAGCGGCTCGATTACCGGCAATGTCGTCGATAACGGCACGCTCACCTTCAACCGCAACGACACCTACAGCTTTGGCGGGCTCATCTCCGGCACCGGCGGCCTCGATCAGAGCGGCAGCGGTGTAACGATCCTGACCGCCAACAACAGCTATGCCGGCGCGACGAATGTGCATACAGGCACGCTCATCGTCAACGGCGATCAGTCTGCGGCAACCGGGGCGACCACGGTGGAGGCCGGCGGCACGATTGGCGGCATAGGCACGATCGGCGGTAATGTCAGTGTGCTCGACAACGGCGCTCTCAATCCGGGCAATGTCGGTTCGACGCCCAGCACATTGACGATCAACGGCAATCTCACCCTTGCCGCCAACTCGACACTGAACTACAATTTCGGGCAGGCAGGCATGGTCGGCGGACCCTACAACGACCTGACCCTTGTGCACGGCAATCTGACCCTTGGCGGCCTCTTGAATGTATCGGAGACACCAGGAGGCAATTTCGGGCCGGGCATCTACCGCGTCATCAGCTATGACGGCACGTTGACCAATCTCGGGCTGGCCGACAACTCACCCAACTATATTGTGCAGACCTCGGTCGCAAACCAGATCAATCTAGTCAACATCGCCGGCCTGACTCTCAATTACTGGGACGGGGATGCCGGTCCCAAATCCAACGATCTTGTCAACGGCGGCAACGGCACATGGCGGGCCGCCGGCGACGACAACTGGACCGATGACACAGGGCATCTGAACGCACGGTTCTCCAATGGCAGCTTCGCCATCTTCGCCGGCACGGCAGGCACGGTCCAGGTCGACAATACCAACGGCCAGGTGCAGGCCGCCGGCATGCAGTTCGCAACCAACGGCTACACAGTACAGGGCGACAGCGTCACCCTTGTCGGGCCGCAATCGATCATCCGTGTTGGCGATGGCACGTCGGCAGGCGCCAGCTATACGGCGACTATCGCATCCGTCCTCCAGGGCAATTCGCAGCTCGTCAAGACCGATCTCGGCACATTGGTGCTGACCGGCGACAATACCTTTACCGGCGGCACCCGCATCAACCAGGGTACGCTGCAGTTTACAAGCGACGCCAATCTCGGCGCCGTGTCGGGGAACCTAATCCTCGATGGCGGCACGTTGCGCAACACGACGACCCTTGCGCTTGCGCGTGGCGCCACGCTCGGGGCCGGCAGCGGCACCTTTGAGACGATCGGCGACCTGACCGCTAACGGCGCGATCGATGGCGTCGGCGGTTTCACCAAGACGGGGGCTGCGGCGCTGACGCTGACCGGCGCCAACAGCTATGCCGGCACCACAACCGTCTCGGCTGGCAGCCTCTATGTCAACGGCAACCAGGGCGAGGCGACAGGCCTGACCTCGGTTCAAAACGGCGCCACGCTCGGCGGCAGCGGCACGATCGGCGGCAATGTTGCGATTGCCGACGGGGCGACGCTATCGCCCGGTTCCGCGAACGGCACGCCCGGCACGCTCTCCATCGCTGGCAACCTGACGCTCTCGGGCGGCTCGATCCTGAACTACAGCTTAGGCCAAGCGAATGCGCCCGGTAACTCCCTCAACGACGTGACGACCGTCGGTGGCAACCTAGTACTCGATGGCACGCTCAATGTGACTGTCCCGTCAGGCGGCATATTCGGCCCCGGTGCCTACCGCCTGTTCAACTATGCGGGCACGCTGACCGACAACGGTCTTTCTTTCGGATCGATCCCGTCGACGGACTACTTTCTCCAGACCGCCATCGCCCACCAGGTCAACCTGGTCAATACGGCCGGACTGACCCTGAACTATTGGGATGGCGGCTCCGGTGCGAGGGGCAGCGGGGTCATCAATGGCGGCGACGGGGTTTGGCAAGTCTCGACCGAAAACGACAACTGGACCAACAGCACTGGCGTCGTCAACGCCCCTTACCGCCAAGCCGCCTTTGCCGTCTTTGCCGGCAATACCGGCACGGTGACGGTGGACAACAGCCATGGTCAGGTGACCGCCTCGGGCATGCAGTTCATGACCGACGGCTATGTCATTCAGGGCGGCGCCATCGAGCTGGTCGGCGGCCCCACGACAACGATCCGTGTTGGCGACGGCACTAGCGCCGGAGCTGCCATTACCTCCACCATCGCATCGGAGCTTGCCGGCACCAGCCAGCTCGTCAAGACCGACGCTGGCACGCTGGTTCTGGCCGGGAACAATAGCTATACCGGCGGCACCACGATCGATGGCGGCACGCTGGTCAATCAAGGAACTATCGATCAGGTGACGGTGAATGCCGGCGGCACGTTCACGCAAGCGGCTGGCGGTGCAGGGGCGGTGACGGTCAATGGCGGCAGCACCGTCAATGTCGCGGGGGGCTCGGTTTCGGGGATGGTCGCTCTGACGCTTGCGGGCGGCGGTACGGCGAGCCAGGTCAATATCTCCGGCGGCGCACTCACATCCAGTGCCGGGCCGGCCATTCTCGCCGACGGCGGCAATGCGAACATCAATATCTCCGGCGCACCCAATCTCGGTTCCAGCAACGGCGATATTTTGCAGCTCACCAACGGCAGCAATGTCACCTTCACAGCCAGCAGCGCGACGCTGAACGGCAATATCATGTCGGATGCTTCCAGCACCGGCCTCGTCAACTTGACGAACGGCTCGGTCCTCTCCGGTTCGATCGATCCGGTGGCGATGACGATCGATGCATCCAGCCGCTGGAGCGTGACCGGCAATTCCTCGCTCACGACGCTGAGCAATGCCGGAACAGTCGCCTATGCCGCGCCATCCAACCCGCTCGACGCCTCGACCTACCACACCGCCACGGTCGACAATTACATCGGCAACGGCGGCGTGCTTGCTCTTCACACCGCGCTTGGCGGCGATGCTTCTCCGACGGACCGGCTCGTCGTAACCGGCGACACCTCCGGCACCAGCACCGTCAAGGTGATGAATGTCGGCGGCGCCGGCGCCCAGACGACGGACGGTATCAAGATCGTGAGCGTCGGTGGTGCATCGAATGGTGTCTTCAGCCTGGCCGGGGATTACACGTTCCAGGGACAGCAGGCGGTGATCGGCGGCGCCTATGCTTACCGCCTCTACAAGGGCGGCGTCTCGACACCATCCGACGGCGACTGGTATTTGCGCTCCGCCTATACGCTTCCGGCTGCTCCGACCGATCCCGTGCCGGCTCCGCAACCGCTTTATGCACCAGGCGTGCCGCTCTATGAGGCCTATGCCGGCGTCCTGCAGAGCTTCAACGAGCTCGACACCCTGCAGCAGCGCATCGGCAACCGGTCGTGGGGCAATGGTGAGGCCATGGCGCAGGGCACGGACATACTCGACCAGACGCCAGCGGGCGGAAAGGCCATCTGGGCGCGCATCGAGGCGGCACATTCAAAGTTCGATCCCGAGCGATCGACGACAGGCGCCGATTACACCGCTACGACATGGAAGTTCGAGGCCGGTCTTGATGGACTGTTCTACGACAGCGAAGCAGGCGCCTTGACCGGCGCGCTCTCCCTCCACTACGGAACGGTCTCGTCGAATGTTTCGTCGATCTTCGGGACAGGCTCGATCGATGCCAACGGCTATGGTCTCGGCGGCTCGCTCACCTGGTACGGCAATAGCGGCTTCTACGCCGACGCCCAGGCACAGGCGACCTGGTACGACACCGATCTCGCCTCCGCAACTCTCGGGAGAAAGCTCACCGAGGGCAATAACGGCTTCGGCTATGCACTCAGCATCGAGACCGGCCAGAAGTTCTCGCTTCACGACAATTGGTCGCTGACGCCGCAGGCTCAGCTCAGCTATTCTTCGGTGCGATTCGACGACTTCACCGACCCCTATGGCGCCCGCGTGTCGCTCGATGATGGCCAATCGCTGATCAGCAGGATCGGTCTTTCGGCTGATTATGAGAGTGGATGGAAAAATGCCGCCGGACAGATCAACCGATCGCATGTCTATGGGATCGCCAACCTCTATTATGATTTCCTCGACGGCTCGAACGTCAACGTGTCCGGTGCCAGCCTCGCCAGCAAGAATCAGCCCTTGTGGGGTGGAGTCGGGCTCGGCGGGTCATTGAACCTTGGCGGCAGGACCACCGTCTACGGCGAGGCCTTCGCCCGGACCAGCTTGGCCGACTTCGGCGACAGCAACGCCGCCGGCGCAAAGGTCGGCTTCAAGGTCAGCTGGTAGGGCTTGGCGGCCTTCAAATCCGAATGCAACGTGGAAAGGTTTTTAACGGTGGCAGGCTTCTCTTCTTCCAAATTCTCTTCAGTAGCTGTGGCGCTTCTTGCGCTGGCGGGCTCCGCATTCGCGCAGGATGGTGTTTCCAAACTGCCGAACGGCGCCTCGTCCCTGCAGGAGACCTATCAGGATTGGAGCCTCGCTTGCCAGAGCACTCCCCAGGCCATCTGCACCGTCTCACAGCAGCAGACGCAGCAGAACGGGCAGCGGGTGATGGCGATCGAACTCAGGCGAAACGCCGATGGAACGCTCGCTGGAAACCTCATCCTGCCGTTCGGGCTTGCCCTTGATGCCGGCGTCGTTCTACAGATCGATGACGCCGCACCGCAGAAGCCGCTTCGGTTTTCGACGTGCCTGCCGGCGGGGTGCCTCGTTTCTTTGGGTTTCGACGCAAAAGCCGTGGTTGCCCTCAAAACCGGCACGTCGCTTAAGGTCAAGGTTCAAGGCATGGACGCAAAGGAACTGACGCTTCCTATCTCCCTCAAAGGTCTTCCAGCCGCTGTCGACCGTCTCGCTGCGCTTGGAAGCAACTGAAGATCCAGCGGCCGAGATCGATCGCGATGCCGGCCACGGGATATCCTCCATGCGCGCGCCAGCGTGTTCAATTTCGCGCAGGATATGCAGTTTGGCCGTTGCTCCGTCGCGCGAGTTGGTGAGCATGCTCCGCAAGCGCTCCGGCTTCTTTCGATATCCAACAGCCGCATTCGGCGACAGCGGCTAATTTCCATACGATTCAAGCGAAGGGCTCTATAATGCCGGAACTATGTCGGCGCTGCTGAAAACACAAGCGGTCCGGATGGCAGCATCAGATTTCTGCCTGGCCTTCGAGGTAGAAAACGCAGGAACCCTCAAGCTCAACGCGCTCGCCGAAAGTACGGCAACGTAGCTCACCACCACGCGCGGAGGCCTGGAATGCGCGTAGGCTGGTTTTGCCGAGCCGGCTCGCCCAGTAGGGCGCGAGCGCGCAATGCGCTCCGCCCGTGACCGGATCTTCAGGAATGCCTTTGGCGGGGGCGAAATAGCGGCTGACGCAGTCATAACCATCGTCGCCCGGTGCGGTGACAATCAGGCCAGCCCGGCCAAGTAGGGTGACTACCCCGAGATCAGGTGCCAGTTTCCGAACCTGTTCGGCAGTTTCCATGACCGCGAGATAGTTATGCTGATCCACCAAAGTCTCGGTCGGGTTCTGCCCGATCGCGGCGGTCAGCGCCTCGGGCGTGGAAGTGGCAAGCATGGGCCGAGCCGGAAAGTCCATAACGTAGCTGTCCCCCGAACGGGAGACGACGAGCGGGCCGCTTGCGGAATGGAAGGTTACGACCTCCCGACCCGGCTCAAGCCGCTCAAGAACCACGGCAGCGCTTGCGAGCGTGGCATGGCCGCATAGAGGCACCTCAACGGTCGGGGTGAACCAACGCAAACGATAGTCGGCGCCGTCACGAACCAGGAATGCGGTCTCTGCGAGATTATTCTCGGCGGCGATGTCCTGCAGACGCGCATCATCGAGGAAGCTTTCGAGGATCATCACGGCAGCCGGATTGCCGCCAAAGCGCCGCCGCGTGAAGGCGTCTACCTGGAAAATCTGTACCAACATAAGTCTCCGTTCATTTGCTCCAGACAGCCGCTGATTGACCAAGCAGTCAATTCGCTTGTTGTCGCCGTGACAATTTCAAGGGACACGTCGATGCTTTGTGGCACTTGCTCCATAATGTCGCAATCACGACCTGGAACGCGAGTGCGGAACGCATCTTCGGCTTTTCGGCGGCTGAAGCGATCGGGCAGTCCATTCTCATTCTGATTCCCGAGGATCGGATACAGGAAGAGGATGCCATTCTTGAAAGAATCCGCCGTGGCGAGCGGATTGACGATTTCGAGACGGTGCGAAAGCGCAAGGATGGCAACCTTGTCGAGGTTTCTGTCACGATCTCGCCCTTTCGTGGAAAAAGAGGCAAAATCATCGGCGCATCGAAGATTGCCAGAGACATTTCGGAACGTCGTCGCCTCGAATATCGTCAAAAGCTCCTGCTCCGGGAAATCAACCACCGCATCAAGAATCTCTTTTCGGTAGCGTCGGCCCTGATTTCCCAGACCAAGCGTTCAGCACAAAGCGTGGACGAACTGGCAGACGGACTGCATGAACGCTTGGCGCTCTAACGCGCGCTCATGATCTCATCTTGCCTGACCTCATCGACGGCGAAGTGAACGGCAATCGCAAGACGACATTGTTTGCGCTGCTGGAAGCCATTGTCGCGCCGTTTCGCAATGCGTCGCAGACGAGGATTAAAATTGGAGGGACGAACATGGCTGTCGGAGGAACGGCTGTGACGTCGCTTGCGCGTACTTTTTCACGAGTTTGCGACCAATTCCGCCAAATATGGATGCCTCTCCGTCGAAGGCGAACTGTCCATCCAATGCTTGACTGAGGGACAAAACCTTCACCTGATCTGGGCCGAGACGGGTGTCCGACAATGGACGCCGCGCCTCGCGCAGAAGGTTTTGGCGGGCAGCTTGAACGGGCGATCGTTACGGCTGCACTCCGCGGACGAATTTCGCGCGAATGGAGCGCCTCCGGGTTGATCATCTCGATGCAAGTGGCGTTATCTCACCTCGGCACTTAGCCTGATCGCCAGACCTGCATTTCTCAAAGCCTTCGTGACCAATTAGCTCACTTCGCGGCAGCAGATCCGGCTTTATTCATACGCTGACGACCAACTCGTTGCTTTCGGTTGCCCGAGTCGAGTGTGCGGGCAGCCGGCAATAAATGCGAGGCACGAAAGAGGCGCGACTCGATAGACGTGTCTACGGCGATCATAAGAGCGAAGGTGATCTGCTCAAAATGGAGAGCCATCTCGACGAAGATCTTTTCCACCATTACACACGGGGGCGATCGGGGTTCGAATCAGCGAGCAACGGTGACGTCGAGAATAGGGCGTTCGTACCTAAAACGGCGGCGCTTGCGACCACATCTAAGGAGCTTAGGTGATGCAACTACTTCGGATGGCCATCGCAGCGCTAATCGCGATCACGCTCGATCAAGTTTCTAAGCTGATCGTTATCCAATGGTTGGATTTAGCGTCCCTTCACGTCCTTCCTGTGTCGCCACCCTATCTTCAGTTTTTGATGGCGTGGAACGAGGGCGTCGATTTCGGAATGCTCAACCACTACGCCAACCGTTGGGTATTGGCTGCATTCGATGTGCTTGTTTCGTTGGCGCTGATAGCTTGGGCGCGTAACACTACTGGCAGATTTATGCCGGTAGCGATAGGATTTGTCATTGGCGGAGCGCTCGGAAATGCCCTTGACCGGATCGCCTACGGCGCTGTGGCCGATTTCCTGAACATGAGCTGCTGCGGAATTACGAATCCTTACTCGTTTAATGTCGCTGACATTTTCGTCTTTCTCGGCATAGCCATGGCGCTGGTCTTCAATGGAAGAACGCCTAAGGCTCACTTCTGACTGAAAATTATTAGGAATTTACGGCGCCGCGACCTATGGAGCTGCCGGTGCCATAGATGAGTGCTGTCTTTATTGAATTGCAGCACGACTTTACCCACTTTTTCACTTCGCGTTGACCAACAATATCCGGGCTATCATCTCGTCCGTAAACAGCGTTTAAAGGTCGATTGGACCACCGCGAAATGAAAAAGCGCGTCAGAATCTCGCGATAATCATTACAATGCTGTCCATCCGGCGCGCCACGCATACTGTTCCTCGGTATGCCCATAACCGCCGACCTTAAATTAGGACAGGAGTCCCAATCACTGTCGTTGCTTCGGCTTGTGACATTCTCTGTCCCTCTTGGCTTCCTCCTCGCAGTTCGCCTGCTTTTCGGTGAGTAATTCCTGTTGAACCTGGCGCTGCCGCTCGATCTCCGGCGACTGGTTGATGTCGGCCGGTATCGGCGTTGGCGGATTCTGTTCGATGGAGCGCTCGGCGCGGACAGCGGCAAGTTCGATGGCGAGGCTCTTGTAACTCTCGGTGCCACTGATTGTCAGGCTACCCCATTTTTTCGAGGCAACCTAAATGGCGGCAAGCACAGCCTCGCGATCTTTCCATGTGTTGATTTCGACCTTGTCGCCATGATCCGTGAAGGCAACGGCTTGCTTGTCGGTGTCCTTGCGGGTGACATAGCGAATGACGGCGCAAGCTGTTCGGCCACAAACTGGCGGAATTCATACTTGATGGGAGCGACAAAACGGTCGCCCTCGACGGCGCCACGCCTCTTCTCGATGCCTTCCTGGATGGCTAGCATCCGCGCTTGCGACCCTCGGAGTTTGCCATGTAACTTGTCGATCTGCGGCTGCCGATCGGACGGCAGATGTTTCTTGATGATCTCCATCTGCTCGTTCATGTCGGCGAACGAGGCTTTTATAACGTCGAGATTTGCCATATTCCCGTCTCCTTCGTAAATTTGTCGATCAATTCCACGAGACGCGTCTCGGCCGACTGCGCCGAAACTTGCGGTCCCCTGCCTTGCGGCCCGTCATCACGCTGCTCAGTTCGTGAATCCTGATCGTAGGCGCTGCCTTCGTCCTTCTGCTCCATCAGGTGGACTGCTATCTCGCTGCGCCGGCGGAATTCGAGCACTTTCCGCCCGAATGGGTCCGGCGGAATAAACGTGCCCCGCCGGGTGACGCTGTCATCAAGAAGCACTCTGCGGCGCGGCCACGGTGCCGAGGCGGGCACTCGATCCCCAATCGGTCAATGCGATCCTCAAGCAGCGGGCGGCGATGGTGGGATTGGCGGTTGGGGAGTTTTCGGCGGACGGCTTGCGGTCGGGCAGCACGGGTTCTTTGATGGCAGGAGTCTGCCCACACCGATGATCGGATGCCGCCAATTGCCCGCTCGCGTCAAGATCGGCGTACTTATCGAGATGATGAAGCAATTTGCGTTTCTAATCTTGGCAACGGATTTAAGCACTTTTTTATCCATTCTTCTTAGCATTCGATGAGTGCTTGGGCGGCGTTACACCGCGACAGAGAGGTTAGAGCATGAAACTGTCCCAAAAGGTGAAGTCTATCGGTTTCAGAACATCGAGTGGGATGGCTTTATTGCTCATATCGGTTGTCCTGGTCGCGTTTGTCGGAATTCGCGGTATTGGAAGCTTGACAGGTGCCGTGTCTCAGACTGTCGATACTTCAAAGGTACTTATTGGAGCCAATAAGGCTGAAGGCGCCATCATCCAGTATCTTGTCAGCAAAGAACCCAAGCGGATCGATGAAGCAGTCAGCGCCCTCGACACGGCGCAAGCAATGCTCAATTCTCTGGCGCTGTCAAAAGAAGAAGGCTCGCAGCTCTCGGATGGCATCTCGATGATGTCGAATGCGGTCAAAGCTCTCGCAGTCTCTCAGGACGCGGTTCAGAAAGCAGCCGTCGCTCTGCGTGATGCGACCGGAAGCTTGGTTTCCTCGGCTGAGCAGGCTGAGAAGAGTGCGCAGGATGTCGCCAACCAGGCCGAGACCAATTCGAACAACGCATTGATTAGTCTAAACACCATCCGTATCCTTACCCAAAACGCCGGCAATTTCAGCGACGGGATGAATGCTGTCGAATTGGCACTGGTAAAAGGCTCCGCATTAGGTCGCCAGATATCGCCCGATCAGATCGCAGAACCCATGGCTCGTGCCCAGGTCAGCCTGGCTGAAGTTGTCAAGCTTGGAGGAACACCCGACATCCAGCCGATCGTCAGCAGCCTGGCAAACACCTTCGCGGAGATCCAGACAACCCTGTCGAAAGACAACGGCTCAGCTTTATCGTCGACGCAGGACTTTGCGCTTTTCGCCAAAATTTCCGCCACCTCTCAGAAGCTCAACGAGGCGCTCCGCAAATCGGCAGAAACGGAACTGGCCTCCAAAAGCGAGAAGGACAACGCGCGATCTAAAGCACGTATCGTGTCCGGAACTGCACGCAACTTCGCCACTGTGTTGAAGGATACCCTGGTTCAAGTCGAGCGATATCGCCTCCAACCCTCCGATGACGCCGCCGCGATTATCACTGCAGGCCTGGAAAAGGCGCAAGCTATGGGCGGCATGCTGGCCAAGACGTCCGGCAATGATATGACCGCCGAACTTGCCCAATTGGGCGAGACTGTCAACGCCTTGAAGACGAATTTGGCATCGTTCGATCAGCAGGCTTCGCTGGTCGTGTCGACATCACAAGGCGTCACCGAGGGTATTGTTAAGATCGCAGGCGAAATTGCGTTGAAATCCGAGCTCCAGGGTAATCAGGGTACGTCCTGGATGTGGGGGGCTGGCTTGTTCAGCCTCGTGCTGGCTATGGCGATTGCGTTCTTCATGGTCCGCTCGGTTGCACGGCCTATGATGCAAGTTGCGCAGGCAATGGCGCGACTGGCCAGGGGAGAATCTGACACGCATCTGGAGCTCGCCAAAACCGATAACGAAATCGGGGAGATGATCGGCGCTCTGCAGGTGTTCCAGGAAAATGACCGCGCCCGGATCAATGCCGAAGCCGAGGCCGACCGCGAAAGGCGGCAGGCGGAAAATATGCGGCTTGAACGTGAAGCTGAACGTATGACGGAAGCACAGGCGATGGAACACGCGTTCCGCCAGATTTCCAGCGGTCTGGATGCACTTTCCAAAGGAGACCTGACAGCACGCGTCGGAGCGGTCGATTCGAGATATGAAGGGATCAGAGACCACTTCAACAGTGCGGTTTCCACTTTGGAGGAGGCGATCGACGCTGTCATCCTGAGTGTCGGGACCATTCAGTCAGGATTGTTCGAAATATCAAGCGCATCCAACGATCTTGCCCGCCGGACGGAGCAGCAGGCCGCCTCCCTCGAAGAAACGGTTGCCGCTCTTGGCGAGGTGGCCACCGGCATCAACACCACTGCTGATGGTGCGGGCCACGCCGAGAAGACAGTCGCGCTCGCCAAGACAAATGCGGAAAGCGGCGGAGCGGTGGTGGAGCGCGCAATAAGTGCGATGAGCGAAATCCAGGATTCGTCCGCAAAGATCGGCAGCATCATCGGTGTGATCGACGAAATCGCATTCCAGACGAACCTGCTGGCACTCAATGCGGGGGTGGAGGCTGCTCGAGCCGGGGAAGCGGGCAAAGGCTTCGCCGTGGTCGCACAAGAAGTGCGCGAACTTGCCCAAAGATCTGCGGGTGCCGCTCGCGAGATCAAGGGGTTGATTTCAACCTCGACAGCTCAGGTCACAACAGGCGTCAAGCTTGTTGACGAGACGGGGATGTCGCTTAGGGAAATCTGCGAACAGGTGGGCGGCATTAGCGCCATCATAGACAAGATTGCGATGGCGGCCAGAGAGCAGGCCGTGAGCCTTCGGGAAGTTTCCATGGCTGGCGACGAGATGGATAAGGTTACGCAACAGAACGCCGCCATGGTCGAGGAGACAACCGCCGCATCACAAACTCTCGTGCACGAGACCGAAAAGCTGGCTCAGTTGGTTGCGCAGTTCGCAACCCGCCGTTCAACGCGTGTCGGACTGCGGACCGCGGCAGCGTAACGCCGAGGGTTGTTAATCGCCTTTTGATCCAGGCTGACTACACGACTGTCCGATGAAGGGCTCTTCTCTATTCGGCGTGTTCAGGTCAACCACTTTTGAGCTTTCAGCTTCTCGATTATTGATTATCGCACGAATTTTGATCCAGTTTTTCATTTCGGACGGATCCGCCCACACCGCAAGAAAATGTTTTCGATCAACACGAGAAACGCAATCAGTTGGTACAATGCGAAATGAAAAAGTCGTGCAAACCGAGCTGAAACTCAACAGATGCGGCCATTCCTGCCGGACTTCGCGCTCTTGAACCGCAGCGCTTCTGCAACCAGGTGCCATTCATGACGCATCTGGCTGAAAAGGGTATCGACATCTTCGACCGACAGGAGATCGGCACGCATGCCGAGGCCGGCCTGTGGGGTTCTATCCGTCACCACGGCCTAATGGGCAACACGGTGATCGTGTCTGACGACGTCGGCCAGTTCCGCGTCGGCAATCACGCGCTGTGCCGAGTAGGTGGGGACGTTACCATCACCACCCCTCACAGACCCGGACGAGCGGATTTCCCGCATCCGGTTCCTCATGGTAGAGCTTGGCTGACGGTGGCAAACTTATGAACGATCCTGGCCAGTGGCAGCGGGTGGCGTTTCAGGATCTCGTTGAGGCGCGCCCACCGGACGACGCTTTGGCGATCTCGCCGCGACAACCACTTCTGCCATATCCTCACGACCTGATTGGCGAACCATCGCACCCGTCGACTATTCCCACCAACACCATAGTAGGCGAAGTGGCCCCGCAGCATGGAGGAGAGGTGGCGATGCTGGTCGCGGATCGACCAATGCCGATTTTCACCATGTCTTTTCCTCTGAGCGACCGTCCCCATACGTGGGTCAGGCCGAGAAAGTCAAAGTTAGCGCCATCCGTTTCGGGATGCCGTGTGTGCTCCTTCTTTCGCGGGCGAAAGTCAACGAGGCGTGTCTTGTCGGGATGAAGCGTAAGCCCGAACCGTTCAAGACGCTTACCCAGCACTGCCAGGACCCGTTGGGCATCGACGATATTGTCGAATGCCATGACGGCGTCGTCGGCGTACCGTGCGAGGGTGCAGGTCCCGCGAAGCCGCGGTCGTACCTCGATCTCGAACCACTCATTCCAGCACATGGTGCAGGAAAATATTCGAGAGGCAGGGTGAGACCACTCTGTTGCGGAGCCGGCACGGGATCGGTCGGAGCAGCCGGAAGAGTATAGGCGGAGCGCAGATACCAGTCGCCATCAGCGGGCATCGAAACCCCTCCCTTGTAGAGACGATAGGCGTATGCCCCGCCGATCACCGCCTGCTGTCCCTGGAACGTGTAATCCCCGGCCAGGCTGAAGGTGCCATTCGATGCGCCACCGACCGTAACAATCCTGATGCCCTCCACGGTCTGCGCGCCGGCACCACCGACATTGATCACCTTGACGGTGCTGGTGCCGGAGGTGTCGCCGGTGACGACGAGCCGGTCCGTCGGCGAGGTATCGCCGCCAAGCGCGGTGTGGAGGGCAAGCACGCCGGAGTTACCGACGTAATTGTCGACGGTCACGGTGTGATAGGTCGAGGCGTCGAGCGGGCTGCGCGCGCTCCAGCGCGGCGGAGGAGACCGGGAACCATCGATGGTCCCGGAACCGCTCGATCCAGCGCCCGAGGAACCAGTTGGCCACCGATCCGGAGACGTTGCCGAAGCTGGCGACGGCGACGAGCAGGATCGTCGAATACCGTTCCGTGAGAATGAGGCCGACGAGGGCCGCCTCAGACTGCATCGGCAGGATGGTCGCGGCCGCGAATGCGGCGAGGAACAGTCCGCCATATGCGGCGACATCAAGCATCGGCCTATAGGTATTTCGTGATCGTCTTGAACTCGTCGATCGACTGTCGCTTGTCGAGCGGCAGGGCGCCGACCGTCTCCTCAAGGCAGTGGTCGAGATGGTCCTGGATCAGCGTCCGCTTAGCGTTCACGATCGCCTTCTCCACCGCCGAGAGCTGCTGGGCAATGTCTAGGCACGGCTTGCCGCCCTCGATCATGGCGATGACGCTGCGGAGGTGGCCTTCTGCACGCTTGAGGCGCTTGACGATTTCGGGATGGGTGGCATGCGTGTGCGGTTCGGTCATCGTGTCCATTTCCAGTCCAGAAGACTCTATCGCGGCTCTGGCCGACGGACGTTACGCCGCAAGAACCGCTGGGGGAAGGTCAGTGATGGTGCCCTTCCGGTTCTTCCATTCGGAACGGAAGGTCGTCGACCTCGATGCCCGCCATCAGCTTCAGCACGGCGTCGAACTCGTGCGGTTCGGCGGGCGCGACCGTGCTGATCAACGCATGATGATCCACGGAGGAGGGAAGGAGCGGCAACCGTTCCACGCCGCTTTCGCGGGCGATTTCGACGACCGCCTCCAGTCCATGCGCGTGCTTCGAGATAGAAAGCCGCATGCGCTCGCCCTCGGGCGTATCGATAATCTCCAGCAGTCCGGTCGCCAAACGGGAACTTACCGCGAACGGAGCCGGGGCATGGTGATGTCCGTGATCGGCCGCCGCGGGAACGCCGGCGGAATCGAGCTGGATGGTCGCCGTGGCGAGCGCCGGCAGGTGGGCGGTCATCTCGTTCCGGAGAGCGGTGACCAACGCATTCGCCTCGGCGACTGTCTTGGATGGGTCGACGGCGATGGTGACGTCGGCATGCAGCTTGTGGCCCAGCCACCGTGCCTTCACGTCCACGACCTGGTCGATTCCCTTGACGTGCTCTGCCGCGTGACGGACTTCCTCCGCCGTTCCCGGCTCCACGCCGTCGAGGCCGCGGGTGATGACGGACCGCGCCGACTGCCAGACGATGCCGAAGATCGCGATGGTAATCAGCAGACCGATGATCGGATCGGCGAGCGGGAAGCCCATCCAGACCCCGACCGCGCCGAGCACCACCGCCAGGCTCGTGAGGCCGTCGGTGCGGGCGTGGTAGCCGTCGGCGATCAGGGCGGCGCTGTTCATCTGTCTGCCCACGCGGATGCGGAACACCGCCACCGCTTCGTTGCCGATGAAGCCGATCACCCCGGCGGCGGCCACCGCCAGAAGCTGCGTGATGGGCTGCGGGTTCATAAGGCGGTCGATCGCCTCGTATCCGGCAACGATCGCACTGAACAGGATGATCAGGACGATCACCATCCCGGCAAGGTCCTCGACCCTGCCGAGGCCATAGTTGAAGGTCCTGGTCGGCTTCCGGCGGACGAGCGTGAAGGCGATCCAGAGCGGGATGGCGGTGGCGGCGTCGCCGATGTTGTGGATGGTGTCGGCCAACAGAGCGACGCTTCCCGAAGTGAAGACGACGACGAGCTGCAGCAACGCTGTGATCGCCAGGATGACGAAGGACCATTTGATCGCCCAGATACCCCGCTCGGAAGATGCAATGCTCGGATCGATGACGCCGTGCGTATGGCCATGGCTGCCCTCGTCTCCATGCGAATGACTATGCGAGCCATGGCTATGGCCGTGCGCGTGATCGGCGTGGCCGAAGCCGAACCATTGCTTGACGTTGGCGAACATTGCAGACCTCGAGTGCGATAGGTCACCTACCTATCCCCCTGGACGGGATGCGTCAAGTTGGAACGCCCGGGGCTATTCCGCGATTAGCGGCACGCAACCGGGTGGATCCGCCAGCGCTCAATCCTTGACGGGTTCGCCAAGTGTATGCATCAGGCGGTTCGCCCAGCCAAAGATCGCAGACGATAGGACAAGGTCCAGGGATTCAAGCTCGGAAAGGCCAACGTTGGCCAGATCCTGGGCGTCCGCCTGCGTAGCTCTCGGGGGCGTCGTCGACAGATGTGCAGAGAAGTCGAAGATCGCCTGCAGGTGCTCGTCGAGTTCCGCGTCGAGTTCATCGGCGAAGATCGCGTCGATCACCTCGGTCCGCTTGGTATAGTTGATGAACCGGGACGCGTGGACGGCGGCGCAGTAGACACATCGATTGACGACAGACGCGGCCGTGGCTCCCAACTCGCGCTCGCCCAATGAAAGCCCGTCCTTCCCATACATGATCAGATTGAACAGTGGGGAGCGGACCGCAAGCGATTCCGGGTCGTGTGCGAGTGTCAGGACATAGGTCGAGATGCCCTTGTTGGACGGGGTGACCTGCATCGCTTCGCGCTGTTCCTCGGTGGCTGTCTCAAGGTCGACCGGAACAACATATGGCTGCCAGCGCGGAACCGTGGTGGTGAAGCTGTGTACGACTTCGCTCATTGTCTTGCTCCGATCAGCGCCAATCCTGCGATGACGCGCACCTGGTAGTTCACGAAGGCGGCCAACTCCGAAAGGCGGACGATGTCGGCGTCGCCAACGCCGACGCTTCGTAATGTTTCGATGTGGCCACGGGTCGAATCGCGCGGCGCCAGCGTCAGTCGGTCGGCGTGACGGACGATCTCGGCGGTCCGGCCGTCATCCACGTTCGTGCCGGGTTGCGCGAGCAACGCCGTTGAATCTTCTGCGGCCCGTTTCACCAGTCCGTCGTAGTGATCGGCGAGCGCTTCGTTGCCGTTGTGCCGGGCCATGCGCGCGGCAAGAGCGGCTCGCAAACCGTGGGACAGGCCGCCCGGATCACGGGGAAGGAGCACGGCGTCGTGCGCGGCCTCACTCAGGCGCAGGATCTCAGCACGCTTCTCCATCGCTTCGGCAAGGGCCGAGCCAGGCCTTACGGCGGCAAGAGTTTCGATGAGTGTCAAGGGGAAGCTCCTTTGCATCTCGCGGAGAGCACCAGATAGGCCTCACCATTGTCCATGTCAAATTAGCATGACCGGTGGACTTCCATGTGAAATAATTATCTATTGTCCAGTGATTTAATGGAAAACTCATGCTTTAATAACATGAAGGACAATGGTTGATGTCTTATATGCATAGCAACTCGATCGACGTCCGACAGCTTGAAGCCTTCGCGGCGGTAATGTCCGCAGGGAGCGTAACCGGCGCGGCTCGTCTGCTCGGACGTTCGCAGCCAGCAGTTTCCCGACTGATCCAGGACCTGGAGGCCGATCTGGGCTACGCGCTTCTTCACAGAAGCAGCGGGCGCATCCAGCCGACCTCGCGCGGGCTGCGCTTTCATGCCGAGGTGGAACGTCATCTTGCCAGCCTCATCCATATCCGTGAACGGGCGGAGGCGATCGGCCGTGACGAGCCGGCGACGCTGACAGTGGCCGCGACGCCGTCGCTCGCCGCCGGGATCCTGCCGCAGGCGCTGGCAGCCGTCCAAGGCGATCTCATTCCCCGTCATCTCCACGTCCAGGCACTCGCGGCGGAGAATGTGGTTCAGGCGGTGGTCGCCCGCTCGGCGGATCTCGGAATATCAAGCCTCCCGCTGGAACATCCCGGCCTCGATATCCACTGGATCGCGGAAGCGCCCTGCGTCATCGCCATCGGTGCAGACGATCCTTTGGCCGCGGACGAGGTCGTGCGCCTGGCGGATCTCGCAGATCGCCGGATCATCACGCTCGCCAATCCTTACCGCCTCCGTCATCGCATCGATGAAGCGCTCGAGCGGGCAGGGGTCGCGCCGGAGCGCATCATCGACGTGAACGCTTCGCTGACGGCGCTTTCGCTCGTCCGCGCCGGACTAGGCGTCGCCATCGTTGAGCCGGCCACCGTCTGCGGCGTGCCGTTGGACGGCATCGTCATGCGCGCAGTCGACCAGACCGTTTCGTTCCTGTTTGGCGCGATCTCCGCTGCGGCACTACCGCTCACGCCGACGGTCACCGCAGTGATCGACGCCGCACGGATGCAGGCCCTTTCGATGCCCGGCTGCCGCCTGCTGGAGGCAAACGGAACGGATGCGCTGGCTGACACCGTCTACGGGCAAGCCATCGTTTCTGAAGGAACGCCCACATGAGCGACCTTTCCACGCTTCCTGATAACCTCGTCGCGCTCGAGGAGCGTCTGCGCCAGGACCTTTCATGGTTGGAGTTGCCCGCCAAGGCTTGGGTTCCTGCTCGTGAAGCCGATGGCCAGAATGTCGTCGACGTTGTCATCATCGGCGGCGGCATGGCGGGACTCGTTGCCTCCGGAATGCTGAAGCGCCTCGGCGTTGCCAACCATCTTGTCCTCGACAAAGCGCCCGCAGGGCAGGAAGGGCCGTGGGTCACATTCGCCCGGATGCGGACGCTTCGTTCTCCCAAGCAGCTTACCGGTCCCGCGATGGGACTGCCCGCTCTCACGTTCCGCGCCTACTACGAAGCGCGCTTCGGCCGGAAGGCGTGGGTCGCGCTCGACCGGGCGCCGCGTGAAATCTGGATGGAGTATCTCATCTGGTATCGGAAGGTGCTGGAGCTGCCCGTAAGGAACGGCGTTTCGGTTCACGCGATCCTCGCCCGCGAGGACGGCATGCTTGATGTCGTGTGCAGTCAGGATGGTGCGAAGGACACGATTATTGCGCGCCATGTGGTGCTGGCGACTGGGCGCGATGGCCTCGGCGGTCCGTTCGTTCCTGATATCGCGGACCAAGTCGACCGTAAGTTCTGGGCGCATACCGCCGACGAAGTCGATTTCCCGGCGCTCCGCGGCAAGCGGGTGGGGGTGATCGGAGCTGGTGCATCGGCCATGGACAATGCCGCGACCGCTCTCGAAGCCGGGGCCGATCGTCTCGACATGTTCGTACGGCGCAAGGAGCTGCCGCGGATCAACAAGTTCACCGGCATCGGCAGCCAGGGCGTGGTACATGGATTTGCCGGGCTGCCAGACGAATGGAAGTGGCGCTTCCTGAACTATGCCATGGGCCAGCAGACGCCTCCGCCGCGGCCGAGCGTCCTGCGGGTCAGTTCGTTCGAGCAGGCTCACCTTCATCTCGAAAGCCCGATCACCGCCCTGCGGCAGGACGGCGACCACGTCGTCGTGACTACGCCGCGCGGCAGCTATCCGGTCGACTTCCTCATCTTCGGTACTGGCTTCAAGATCGACTTGGCCAATCGGCCGGAACTGGCCGCCTTCGAACCACACATCCGTCTCTGGCGGGACCGCTTCCCGACGCCATCAGGAATGGAAAATGGAGAGCTCGAAGGGTCGCCCGATCTCGGAGACACGTTCGAGTTCCTTGAGAGGGAACCGGGTTCGTGCCCGACCTTGGCGAAGATCCATTGCTTCAATTTTCCGGCGACGCTGAGTCACGGCAAGCTGACGGGCGACATCCCGGCAATCAGCGAGGGCGCGGACCGCCTGGCACGCGGGATCGTCAGATCACTCTTCGTCGAAGACCGCGAAAAGCACTTTGCAAACCTCCAGGCGTTCGACACGCCGGAACTGCTCGGCGACGAGTGGGCCGATGACGATACCGAAGCGCTTCCCGAACTATCCTCCGAAAGGACCTGAGACCCGAAATGCTTGAGATCAAGAACCTGAAGCTGTCCTACGGCAGCACCCAGATCCTGAACGGCGTCGATCTCTCGGTGAAACGAGGCGATGTGGTTTCGATCATCGGTCCGAGCGGGACCGGCAAGACGACGCTCTTGAAGTGCATCAATCACCTGGCGAAGCCAGCGTCCGGAACCATCGCTTTCGATGACATCAGGATGGACTTCGCACGCCCGGACAAGGCGGCCGTACAGGCGATCCGCCTGCGCACGGCGATGGTGTTCCAGCAGTTCAACGTCTTCAAGAACATGACGGTCATCCAGAACGTGATGGATCCGCAAGTCGTTGTGCAGGGCAAGTCGAAGGAAGAGGCTCGCAGCATCGCGCTGCAGGAACTCGAGCGGGTAGGGCTTTCCGACAAGCTCGACCACTATCCGTCCCAGCTTTCCGGCGGTCAGCTCCAGAGAACGGGCATTGCCCGAGCACTCGCGGTCAAGCCGGACGTGATGCTCTTCGACGAGCCCACATCCTCGCTTGATCCCGAGCTCGTGAACGAGGTGCTGAAGGTGATCAAGGATGTAACGTCCTCGGGCATCACTTCTCTTCTCGTCACGCACGAGATGCAGTTCGCGAAGAATATCTCGAACCGCATCGTCTTCATGGACCGGGGTGTCGTCGCAGCCGACGGCAGTCCGTCCGAAATCTTCGATAGCCCTTCCAACCCGCGCCTCGCTCAGTTCCTCAATTCCGAACGCGCGATTCAGTAAGAAAGGACGCCTGACATGACTTCTATGAGTTCAATCTCTCGCCGTGGTCTCGGTCTCGCCGTAGCAGGCGTCGCGATCGCATTCGCAACCGCCTCGTTCGCAGAGGACGTCCGCACGATCAAGATCGCCACCGCGGCTGAATCCAAGCCGCTGTCTTGGGGCGCGATCGGTGTGGAGCCGCAGGGCTACGAGCCGGACGTGCTGAAGGCCGTCAACGCCAAGCTTCCCCAGTACAAGTTCGTGATGGAGGGCGCCGCCGACATCGCGCAGGAGACTGGCCTTGCGACGGGCAAGTACGACGTGGCGACGGGCGGCTACTACCGCGCCCCGGCTCGTGAGAAGCAGTTTCTCATTCCGGAAGCTCCGATCGGCGCCAGCCTGATCAAGATCTACAGCCGCAAGGACAGCGGCATCAAGGAAATGAAGGATCTGGTCGGCAAGAAGATCGTACCCGTGACGGCCGGCGGCGGGATCTACAAGTTCGCGACGGCTTGGCAGGAAAAGAACCCCGACTACAAGATCGAGATCACCGCTTCGAGCGCAGGCATCCCTTATCCGGACCGTCTGAAGGAAGTCGAGAACGGCAAGTACGATGCGCTCGTCCTGCCGTCGAATCTCGGCGAGCAGACGGTTATCGACGAGCAGAAGCTGAACGTGCAGGCGAGCGAACCAGTCGCGATCAACAACACCTTCGTGCTGATCCACCGTTCGGAAGAGAACAAGGCGCTCGCCGACGGCTTCGACAAAGCGCTGAAGGAACTCAAGGCCGACGGCACGCTCGCCAAGCTCTCGCAGAAGTGGTTCGGCGAGGACATCACCACGTACATGAAGTAACGCCCGGCTTCGAAGCCGGCGACGTGGCCATAGTCTGAAACAAGGAGTGTTCCATCGTGGACCTTTCCGTCATGATACCCGAGCTTTTGTCGGCCCTGCCGCTGACGCTTGCGATCACCTTCGTGGCCATGGCCGCCGGCTTCGTGCTGGCGTTGATTGCAACGACCTTCCGTGTGCGCAGGATTCCGGTGATCAGCCACCTGGCTGACCTCTACGTCTCCTACGCCCGCAGCGTCCCCGTCGTCCTGCAGTTGTTCGTCGCATTTTATGGCCTTCCGGTGCTTGTCGGCGTATTTGGTATCGACGACTTCGTCTCGCCGACGATCGCCGCCATGCTTGGCCTCAGCCTCTATCACGGCGGCTATCTGTCGGAGGTCATGCGTCCGGCCTATCTCGCCGTCGAACGAGGCCAGCACGATGCTGCCGATAGTCTCGGCTACACATTCCGTCAGAAGCTTTTACGCGTGGTCGCTCCGCAGGCCGTCCACATCGCGCTTCCGGGCTATGGCAATTCGATTATCTACCTGATCCACAACGTCGCGCTCGTGATGTACATCGGCGCCGCCGACGTCATGGCGACCGCGCACCTCGTCATGGAAAGGGACTACAACCAGTATCAGTTCGAAACCTACCTCGTATTGGCGGTGCTCTATTCGGTCCTCTGCCTTGCCGCTTGGCTGATCGTCCGCTTCTTCGAGCTTCGTTCCGGCAAGTTCGCCCCGAGTGCTGCGCCCGTGAGGGCGCCATTGATGGCAAGCGTCTGATCCAAGGAAGGAGCCCACCATGTTCGATATCGAAGTTCTTCTTCCCGACCTCTGGGACATCCTCTCCGCAGTGCCGCTGACGCTTGCCATGGCCCTCGCCATCTTCGTCTTCTCGACGATCATCGGCAGCCTGTTCGCCATGGTCGAGTACCGACGGACACCCGTCCTTCGCCAGCTCGTTGTCGCCTACAAGGTGGCGTTCAAGGGCGTCCCGATGGTAGTGGTGATCTTCCTTGCCTATTATGGACTTCCGTCGACGCTGCAGTTTCTGACGTCGATGGTCGGCGTCGACTACAACGGTCATTCGACGCCGAACTGGGTGACGCTCATCGTTGCATTGACTGCCTGCGTCGCGGCTTTCCAGGCCGAAGTGGTCAAGGGCGCGCTGAACTCGTTCGACACGGGACAGGCGGACGCCGCCTATTCGCTCGGCTACAAGAAGAGCCAGCTCTTCCGCCGGGTCATGCTGCCGCAGGTGATCGTCGCGGCCATCCCGGATCTCGCCAACTCGTTCATGGTGATCATGAAGGCGCTGTCGCTTGGCTTCGCCATCGAGGTGGTCGACATCTTCGCACAGTCGCAATTGACCGCGGCGCTGAACTTCTACTACCTCGAAGCGTTCCTCGTCGCCGTGGTGATCTACATGGTGATCGCCTATGCCGTAACCCAGATCGCTGACAGGACCGAGCGGGCCTTGAGGGTGCGAACTTAAATTAGGACCTTCGCGATATCCTCGGTTTGCCGCTGAAACCGTTCCGGTTTGCGGTCGATGGTGCCTCGGCCATCTTTCCCTGGCACTGCTGTTGAAGGCCGCACCGTCGCCGCCTGCGATGTTGACAGCGTGCGGTTCGAACGAGACTTTTTTAATCAGACTGATGCTGTGATGGTTCGCGAAGAACGCGGTTGGTCACGTTCATAAGCAAATCCAGCGGATAACGGGAGATGATCACCTTGATCGTCCCTGCCGAGCCGGCGGGACAGGATCAACTGGTGGCAAGTGTTCTCGCCGAGGCGCAATGGGAGAACTGAGCCGGGCGCGTAAAGACGCGGCCGCCGGTGATGACGACATGCGCGCCCCTACTAGAACAAGGCGCTGCAGTTTCGATGCCTTGGCGCGACCATAAGCGTACCACGATCATGCTAACTATCGGCGTCAGGGCCGCCAAGTCCGCGCTTCACTCCATCGAAAACCATTTGCTGGAACATCCTGTCGATTTCCGTGGGGTGATGTCGATCTCGCAATGAAGCCACCAGTGCATCACCTCAAGAAGCGCCGACGATGAAGCGCGTGGCGATATCGAGTTCGGCGCGAGATCCGTGGTGACCGGAAAGATCAGCGAGTTCCAGGCGAACCTGCTTGCTGATCCACTCGTGGATCTCTTCCGGTGTCTCGCGTTTGGTGCCGCCGATCAGGCGAACCTACTTTTCTCCGGTTCATCCTCACGTTCTGTGATTCAGTGGCACCTCAGTTCGTCAATGATCAACAAGTCCTTGCCTATCATCGGCAGCACTTGGTCCCTAAAGCGGCGGATCCAGATGGTCTCACCTCGCTGGACGAGCGTCTTACCAGCGCGTTCTAGGCGTCTGAGGAAGAACGATCCGGATTTAGCGGCTGGGTGACTGGAGCGGGGTCACTCTGTATGCGCGAACATGGTCAATGAGCGCGCGCAGCTTGGGCGCCAAATTGCGGCGATCAGGGAAATAGATGAAGAACCCCGGAAATGGGGGCAGATAGTCCTCTAGTGCGCGATTTTCGGCGTGTGGCACCTTCGGTTTTGGCAATAGCCTTTTGTGATATTTAGCATTTTCTGATGAAGTTTGGCCGAAGGCAGTCATCTTTTCGACGGCGACGAATCTCAAATTAAGTGCCAAAATCGAAGCCTGAATCTCAAATTAACTGCTCAATCTCAATTTAAGCGCCGCGCTATCTTGTTGAAATTATTGCATGCCGTGCAGCCGGCGAAACCAGGCGATCTTGTAATCGAACTTCGGCCCCGGAGCCGGATTGCCGTTCGGAAGATACAGGCCTCCGATCAAAATACCGTTGACGGCCGCCTCGATGTAGCGGGAATGACTGTCGTCGGGATCGCCGGGCAGGCCCTTCCGAGTCAGAAGCGGGTCCCTGACCCCGTGCTAGGATGGCGACGCCGTTCCAGCTCTTCTGGCCTTGCCAGATGGCGCCGTACCCGGCCTTTTCCAGTTCCCGCCGCGGAAACTTGTCGTCCGTCGTCTTCAGTTCCTGCAGGCACACGACGTCAGGCTTATCTTCCTTCAGCCAGCGCAGGAGCACTTCCAGCCGGCCATTGATGCCGTTTACGTTGTATGTGGCGATCTTCATGCAAAGGAACCTCGGTGATGAGGAGGAATGACCTCCGATCGCCGATGGTTCCCGTTGCTCTTCCCGGCGTTTGAAGCCGGAGTTGTCAGTTCGCGGCCGCAAGCGACGCGGCAGTTTCGCGGTAGGAATGCAACGGCCGGCTGAGTATCTTAACCAGATGCTCGACGTCGCCTTCTTCCGGGATCATGCCGTCGCTGACATATCGCTCGGCCATCAGGCGCATTTCATAAGCCGTCCACTTCGGCATGAACGTCGTCATGGTCTGCTCGAAGCCGCTCGGATCGTCGCCGCCGTAGACGATGGGACGGCCCAGAATTTCCGACCAGATGGCGGCGACGCCTTCTCCCGTCAGCGTGTCCGGTCCGACGAGGTTGATGGTCTCGATCGGAAGCTTGCCCGGCGCTTCGTCGCGGCGGATCAGTTCGATCGCCGCCACCTCGGCGATATCGCGAGCGTCCACCATGGCGACGCCCTTGCTTCCGATCGGCATCGGGTAGACGCCGTGGTTCAGAACGATGTCCTTGATCATGACTTCGTTGTCGATGAAGTAGCTCGGGCGCAGGATCGTCGCGCTGAAGTCCATCGCCTTGAGCATCCGCTCCGCGCCCGACTTCACTGCGAAGTGCGGTACGTTTACGGCACGATCGGCATCGAAGACCGACAGGTAGACGACGCGATCAGCGCCTGCTTCCTTAGCGATGTTGAGGGCGATGATCGCCTGTGCGAACTCGTCGCCCGTCACGGCATTGAGGAGGAAGAGAGTGCGGACACTCTTGAAGGCCTTGCGCAGCGAGTCGAGGTCGAGAATCTCGCCTTGTACGACTTCGACGTCGATTGGGAAGTTGGCCTTGGAGGCGTCGCGGGTCAGGACACGTACCTTGGCGTTGCGGGATACGAGCTGATCGACGACATGGTGGCCGACGCGGCCGGTTGCACCGATTACGAGGATTGTCATGGAAGTTCTCCGTTGGTTGTTGACAACCCGAATATGGATGGATCACTAATGATCCAATAGACCGATAATTTGGACGCCTCGTTTCATTGGTGGAACATCTATGGATCTTCTTGGCCTCGCCGATTTCGTACTCGTCGCCCGGCATGGTGGCTTTGGAAAGGCGGCGCGTGCGACCGGACGTCCTAAGGCGACGCTTCCCGGCGTGTCGCGGAACTGGAAGCCAGTCTCGGCATGCGGCTGCTCGAGCGCGGTGCCAGAACGCTGAAGCTTACAGAGGAGGGACGGGCTCTGCACCAGCGCTCCGGAGCGCTCCTTACCGAACTTGACGAGACCGCATCCGCGATCGCGGCGGGAGGAGACAGGCCGCAGGGGAGGCTGCGCATCAGCGCGCCGTTGCTGTTCTCCCAGATGGCGATGGGAAGGCTCGCCGCCAGCTTCGCTCTGAAGTTTCCGCAAGTGAGGCTGGAGGTCACGACGGAAGACCGAGCCGTCGACATGGTCGAGGAAGGCTACGATCTAGTGATCCGGGTGAACCCCGATCCGGACAACAGCCTCGTCGGATGTGTCTTCCTGAGAGACCGACTGGTAGCCGTCGCACCGGCAGGGATGAATTACCCGAAGGACGACGCCGTCGTTCCTGTCGTCGTGCGCGGCCCGCCCAGATCGAGGAATGCTTGGACTATCACGACAGACGTGGGAGTGGTCTCCTTCACCGTAGAGACTGTCCTCAGCCTTTCTTCGCTGTTGAATGTCCGCGATGCCGTCAGGATGGGAGTTGGGGCGGCGCGTCTTCCGATCTCCCTCGTCGGAGGTGACATCGCTTCAGGTAGGATGGTGAAATGGGGAGAGGTCGCAGGTTCCGAGATCAGTCTCTGGGCACTCTATCCATCGCGGCGGTTGCTCAGCGCCCGCGTGTCGGCGTTCTTGGAGCATTTGAAGGAGGCCTTTCCGCACGGCAAGCCGGACGAGCTCGCCGCCTACGTCGAGGGGTAATCTTCAAGGCAGGGATAGCGGGTCTAGCTTTCGTCGCAGCCTGGCCCGCTCATGCGCTCGCGTCCCATTGCGAGGCGACGCTGCAGCCGCGACACGCTAGGCGCGCGCCCAACTTTCGGACGAATTCTTTTCTCTCGAACGTATTCCGTCGCTCGCAAAGACCGCATTTGAGCCCGACAAATGCCTCCAGACTTTGTTGATTGCATTATTCCCAATGGCGTAAACATAATGCACCGCGCGCCCGACGTGTACCCGCGGCCACCGTCTGAGCGCGGTCGTGCAGGACAATGATGAGCCATCGGGCGCATCGCGGCAAGATTGACCCTCGTTCCAGTTTCGGCTTGCAGAGATCGGTCGACCAGGGCGCTGTGGCCAACCCTGCTTCAATCGATGCAGCTTGCGAAGCGTATCGACCACCCGCCGCCAATCGGACTTCGTCTGAGGTGGTCCACCCTCGATGTATTTCATCACTACCAGACCGTCACGAACAGGCGGTCGTCAATCGTCGGGATTGGCACTGGAACGGTCATACTTTTATGGTCGAGGTGTTGGAGGAGGTCAGTTTCCCATGCGAGATCAGCGTCGGTCCTGGAACCGAGATGACCAACCACGATCTCCCCGCGGACGCGAACGCTCCAAATGTCGTCAGCGACTTCACCCGCAAGTGGCTCGATTTGAACCGCGTCTTCACCCCATTGGCTGAGTGCTTCCCACCCTATTGGCGATATCCTTGATTAGAATGACGGGAGAAATAGAGAAGGTTCACGACGCTAGGCGCCGCATAGTCACTGTTCTTCAATTTTGCCATGTAGGAACAAATGAGCCTTCCGCCCCGCAGCGTCAACGATGCATCTGATTGGTCCTCTCGCGCGCGATTGCTTTTCTCTCGACTTAGACAAAGACGTTATTATTATTTTCTGTGCGGGCACAGCTCGCTCCAAGTCTGAGCGCGTCATCGGGGCACGCATATGAACGAGGCATCGAATTTCCGGCTGACCAAGCGATTTGCATCGCATTTGCCGCAGGGTCGCGTCCCCATTCGTCGCACAGTTATAATTGCCGTATCGGCTGTCGGCATCGCGAGCCTTTTACGCTATTTGATGGAGCCTGCTGTTACCGGTCTGCCATTCATCACCATGTTCCCGGCGGTGATGGTCGCCAGCACTTTCGGCGGTATCTATTGTGGTTTGCTTACCACCATTCTGGCAGCGGTCGTTTCCGCCTACGCGTGGCTCCCCGCTATCAATTCGTTTGCGCTCACGCAGCAGTCTTGGATCGGATTGGTTGTGTTCTTCCTGGCGAGCGCACTGATCATCGCGACTGCGCATCTTATGCACCTGCTTGTGCGCGCCTTGCGGCAAGCCGAAGAGCAATCCGAGCTGATCGCGGGGGAGATGAAACACCGCATCAGCAACCTCCTTCAAATGACCGACGCATTGGCGAAGCGGACGTTCAAGAACGTCGACCCGGCACAGCGTCAGGTGTTCAGTGAACGCCTTCTTGCCATGGCGACGGTCTTGCGAATGTCCGATCCGGTCTCCAATCGGGATCTGCAGGGTTTGCTTAAGGCGGTATCAGGATCGGTTTCACCGGATCGCATTAGCTTAAGCGGGCCTCACGTCGTGGTTCCGCCCGAGCTTGCAGTCAAGCTGGCTCTGGTCTTCAACGAGTTGCTGACGAATTCGGTTAAATACGGCTCGCTGTCGGCAAACGGCCGCATCAGCATTGAATGGCGGCAGGACGTGGACGCCATTCACATTTACTGGAAAGAAATCGGTGGACCTTTGGTCAAAGTGCCGGAGCAACGAGGTTTTGGAAGTCAGTTGATTGAACGCGTTCTCGGCCCTGGAGAAGGGGAAGCAACGATCGAGTTTCACCCGAATGGGGTGGCGTGCCATGTCGTTTTGTGCAGGGGCTAAGGAGGGGAACGAACTGGATCGGATCGTAGATGTGCCTTGCTGTCTGCCGTCGCATTCGTGGCTATTTCGGTTGGGCATCTTTGTGCCTCGCGAGCATCAAAGCGGAGTATTTGCCGTTGACCTCCATCCCCGCCCGCCCTTATCGCCGTCGGAAACGTAGCTTCGGTTACCATGGCGTGCGGGCAGCCGTTGCGCGGCTCGCAAGGATGTTAGGGCTCAGATCTTTCCGAGACTTTCTTCGGCAAGCGCGTCTGGAGCGCGTTTGTCTATTGCTTCGGAAGGGAGAGTTCGCCTAACGGACGTCGCCGCGGACTGCGGATATCCGGACGTTCCCAATTTCATTGGCACTTTCACAAGATCGATGACCGTCACACCTGATGCATGGCGGATCGACGCTGGCGTCAGATCACAATGGCGCCGATTGCCAAAAATTCGGGAGTAGTTGAGAAGATCTTAGCTCAATCCTGTGCAAAACTTCTTCCCGCCTTGTTATGAATTATTTCGCCTCAAGGTTGATGAGCTAGTATCGCAAGTGCCAGCCGTCACTACTAATAAGCTGGCATACTAGAGAGTGACCAATCTTCTCCAGTGAACGGAATTCAAATTACCTCAACGTTGCAAGCAGGCGAGCAGCAGACCTCAGGTCGGCAGAGTTTGGATCTTTCACGAACTGTTCGAACAGCGGTTGAAGAAGCTCTCGGGCACTCTTGTGCTCATTGCGAGCGGCCAGGAGTGCCGCTAGGTGGGTTGCGGTGCGCAACTCCCAAGCCCGCGCGCCCTGAAAGCGGCTGACCTCAAGCGACCGCGTCAGGCACTTTGCCGCGTTGTCGCTGTTAGATTGTGATGCCGCAAGCACAAGGCCGCCCTTCACACGAAGCAACTCTGCCATGTAGCACGAATCACCGTTCGCCTCGACCGCCCGAATGGTCTCGTCCACGAGCTCCAACCCTTCCGTGACCCGGCCAGCTGCTGCCAAGCCTTCAAGCAGCGAGAGTGTGAGCGGCGTACCGAGCAGCTCGTAGGGTGCCTTATGGAGCTCACGAATGCAATGCTGCAAGCTAAGGACGCCATTGTCGACGTTACCTCGACGGATGGCCAGTTCGCCCATAAAGCCGCGACCGACCGCGAGATAAGGGCGTAGCGAATGGAGTTCGGCAGTTGAGAGAAGGCGATCGGTGTGGATGTCCGCGCGTTCGAGATCGCCGACCCAGAGGAATACCGATACGACCCAGACCAAGGCGATGGACAGCGTGAGAGGGTGGTCTAGAGTTTCTGCCTCCGCAATCGTGCGCAGGGCTTGCTCGACCGCTTGGTCGGAAAGCCCCTGCAGCCACAGGTTCCTGGCGAGTATCGCGCCGGCCAGAATCCTCCCGTCGAAACCTAGATAATTGGTTGTGGTTTGATTTGATCGCGGCCCTATTCGTAACGCAGCTTCCAGTGCCGTCCGCGCGCGACCGAACTCACCGTTGAGGTGGAGCGAAATACCCATGAGAGAGTATGCCAACGTCGCGGAGCCGCCATCCTCCAGGGCTTCCGCCAGTGAGGAGCAGCGCTCTGCATAATCCAGGGCGATCCTGAATTCTCCAGTGCGCAGGTGAAACATCTGCAGGGGACCGAGAACCTGAAGCTGCTCCAGCCCGTCGCCGCGCTCCTCCGCGATTGCCAAGCTTTTTTCCAATGCGACGCGCGCGGCACCTCTGCCGCCGTGCGTGAACATCAGCGAGACCCCCATCGCTGCCCGGAGATGCATCTCCTCGCGCCCGTCGCGCGTGGCCTCGTCGAGAGCCTCTATGGCCTTCGCTGTCCAGCGATGGCATTCGGTCAGCAAGGACATCGACAGAAAGACAGGAGCCGCAGCGGCGGCAAGGCGAATGCCGACTTGCGTGTTTCCGATGGGTCCAAAACACCAATCCAGGGCCGCGCGCACATTAGCAAGACCGTCGAGGTGCAGCGCCCGTTGTGCCGCGCTCGACAGAGTCGGCCATTCGGCGCCGGTCTCTTTGAGCCACTGCATATAATAGATCGCGTGGCGGGCGGCCAAGTCGGCGAACTCAGCTTCCTCGACATCGAGATGAAGGGCGTAGGCGCGCGTGGTGTCCAGCAACCGATAGCGCATCGTCGCTCCGGCGGGTCGTGTCGCGACCATCGACTTAGCGACAAGGCTGTCGAAGGCCGCGAAAACCATCGTCTCATCGATACTGGCGCTCGTCACTACGGCGAGCGCGGCATCGATCGGGAAGTGGCCGACGAACACGGCAAGGCGGCGAAGCAATTGCCGCTCGAATTCAGATAGCAGACTGGAGCTCCAGTCCAGCGTGGCCTGGAGGGTCCTCTGGCGCGGCGGTGCGGTTCGCCGCCCGGTCCAGAGCAAAGACAGGCGTTCATTGAGGAGGGTGGCCGTCTTCTGGATACCGTAGCTTGCGACCCGTCCAGCCGCCAACTCAATCGCGAGCGGCACCCCATCAAGCTTTCGGCAAATGGCGGCTACGACCGCAGCATCGGCGTCGTCAAGGTCGAGGCGAGCCCCACTTGCGGCGGCCCGCTCCATAAACAGTTGGATCGCCGGAAAGCGCTGCGCCATCGTGGCGGTAAGATCCCGTCCGTCCGGGGGGCAGGCGAGCGGCGCCAGTTTAAGGACGTGTTCGCCCTCGACGTTGAGCGGCTCGCGGCTCGTCGCAAGCAGGTGAACCTGCGGCGCAGCGGAAAAGATGCGGCATGCGAGATCCGCCACTGCTTCGATGACATGTTCGCAGGTGTCGAGGATCAGGAGAATTCGCTTGTCCGCCAGATATGTAGCCAGGGCTGATACGAGGTCTTCGGATTGAAACGAAACTCCAAGAGTTGAGGTGATCGTCGCTACAACCTGGAAGGGATCGCCCAACGCCCCGAGATCCACGAAATGCACGGCGCCATCGAAGGATCGGACGAGATCATGGCCCGCCGCAACCGCAACGGTCGTCTTGCCGATCCCGCCCGTGCCGACGATCGTCACAAACCGTTTTTCGGCCAGCAGAGCGGAGAGGGCTGCAATGTCGTCGGATCGCCCCACCATGCGGACGAGTCGGCCCGGCAAATTGGCCTTTGGGAAACTGGAGGGGATCTCTCCTGAGACATCGTCACGCTGGCTCGACCGCTGGATTGGCGCTACAAAGCAATAGCCGCGTCCAGACAGGGTTGAGATGTATCTCGAGCTGTCCTTTCCATCGCCCAATGCCTTGCGCAGATTGGCGATGTGAAACCGCAAACTGCCTTCCTCGACGGTTACATCGGGCCAAACACGATCCAGCAGTTCTTGCTTGCTGACGACTTCATTCGGGCATCCGGTCAAAACGACCAGGATGTCGAACGCGCGACTGCCGAGCTCCACCGGCATCCCGCCGTGAAGCAGAAGCCGTTCACTCGCATTCAAGGAGAAGGCGCCAAACGAAATCGTCTCGCTCGCCGATTGCGTCATGCCGTCATCCTTTGCGACTTGTGGAGGTCTGAAACAATATTCTGCTCAAGACGACCGCACCTTATCGCGTCGTGCATGAAGGATGGTTTCCCGTGCCGTTGAGGATCTGCAAGAAAAACTTGGTGGCTGACTGCTTCCAACACTTCCCTCTGCCCATGAACGCTAACAATCCCTCATAACGCATAACGGGCTTGTCAGGCGATCCTTCTTTATATGTCGAAGCAGACCCTCTGCCGATCCAAGGAGAGAATGATCATGCCCACCCCGTCCCTGTCACTCACGCGGCGCCACCTGCTTGCCGGATCAGTGGCTGCTGGCGCGCTCGGACTGCTTCCTGTGAAGGCGAGCACTGCCGTCGACAGGGAGGCTGTACGCCCCTTCCAGATCAATATTCCGGATGAAGCAATCGTCGATTTGCGTCGACGTCTGGCCGTAGCGCGCTGGCCCGGTCGAGAGAATGTTCAGGATCAATCTCAGGGCGTGCAACTGGCGGAACTTCAGGATCTCGTCGGCTACTGGATGGGCGACTACGACTGGCGGAAAGTGGAGGCCAGACTGAACATGCTGCCGATGTTCACCACCGAGATCGATGGCCTCGACATTCACTTCATCCACGTCCGTTCTCCGCATGAGAAGGCCATGCCGATGATCATGACGCATGGCTGGCCCGGCTCAGTCCTCGAGTTCCTCAAAGTCATCGGCCCGCTCACCGATCCCACTGCGCATGGGGGTGCTGCAGAGGATGCGTTTCACCTAGTCATACCCTCCATTCCCGGCTTCGGTTTTTCGGGGAAACCGACGATGACCGGTTGGAGCTCCGATCATGTTGGTCGTGCCTGGGCGGTCCTCATGAAGCGCCTCGGATATGAGCGTTACGTCTCGCAAGGCGGGGACTGTGGCTCGGTGATTTCTCATCGCATGGCGCTTCAGAACGTGCCCGGACTGATTGGCATACACGTCAATATGCCTGGAACCGTGCCGAAGGAAATCGCGGCTATTCTCGCCGCGGGCGGACCCGCCCCGCGCGATCTGACGGAGGACGAACGGGCAGCGTTCGACGCCCTGGATACCTTCTACAAAGACAGCTCGGGCTATGCAGCCATGATGGTCACCCGGCCACAGACGATTGGCTACTCATTGGTCGATTCCCCGGTCGGCCTGGCCGCGTGGATCTACGAGAAGTTCGCCCAGTGGACCTACAGCGGTGGGCACCCCGAGCGGGTCCTGACGAAGGACGAGATGCTCGATGACATCTCCCTCTACTGGCTCACCGCAACCGGAACCTCTGCGGCTCAAATCTACTGGGAAGACCATTCGAACAACTTCAACGCCGTAGACATTCCTCAGCTTCCTGTGGCGGTGACGGTATTCCCCGGGGAGATCTATTGCGCGCCTCAAAGCTGGGCCGAGCGTTGTTACCACAACCTCGTCTACTTCAATAAAGCAGAGAACGGTGGCCATTTCGCAGCGTGGGAACAGCCGGAAATCTTTACCCGAGAAGTTCGGGCGGCCTTCAGGTCATTGCGCTGATCGGCGCTCATTTTCACAACGAGGAACGACGATATGACCATACAGGCAAAACGGCTCTACACCGCCAAAGTCCGCACCACCGGCGGCCGGGACGGCGCTTCCCGCAGCTCCGACGGAAAGCTGGATATTCGGCTGTCAGCACCCGGCGGCACGGGAGGCGGTACCAATCCGGAACAGCTTTTTGCTGCCGGCTGGTCGGCGTGCTTCGAGGGCGCGATGGCGATCGCTGCTCGCAAGATGAACGTTGCACTGCCTGCTGGCGCGACGATCGATGCGGAAGTGGAACTCAACACCGACGAGGGCGCTTACTTTCTCGGCGCGCGGCTCAATGTGAGCCTCCCTGGTCTCGACCGCGACATTGCCCGAGCTGTCGTGGATGCAGCGCATCAGGCCTGCCCCTATTCGAAGGCCACACGCGGCAACATCGAAGTCGAAATCAATGTCATTTAGCCCGTCGGCTGATCGTTGATCGGATCGCCGGCCAATGGCACACCGAAGGACACCAGAGCAATGAACATAGTCAGAATTCCGGAAGAAATCGACCATTCCCGCCGGCGCCTGTTCGGCATCACTGCCGCCACCCTAGCCACGGCGCAGCTTGGTGCTATTGGCATCGCGAGTGCACAAGATGTCGGTACGCAAGCCGACACTTCCGGCGCAACAAAGCGACGGACGTCATTTGCTTCGCTGAAGCGGATCAACGCGGGTCTGCTCAACGTCGGATATGCCGAGGACGGTCCTTCGGACGGACCGCCGGTCATCCTTCTGCACGGTTGGCCTTATGATATCTATAGCTATGTCGACGTCGCGCCTTTGCTTGCGAAAGCAGGGTATCGGGTGATTGTGCCCTATCTGCGCGGCTACGGGACGACAAGCTTCCTGTCGGACGCGACTGCACGGAACGGCCAGCAGGCAGCGCTCGGTTCCGACGTCATCGCGTTGATGAATGCCCTCGGAATCCAGAAGGCCGTTGTCGCCGGCTACGATTGGGGCGCGCGGACCGCCAACATCGTTGCTGCGCTCTGGCCCGATCGCTGCAGGGCGATGGTATCGGTCAGTGGCTATCTGATTGGTAGTCAAGCGGCGAACGAGGCTCCACTGCCGCCGCAGGCCGAGCTCCAGTGGTGGTACCAGTACTACTTCGCTACCGAACGTGGCCGTGCCGGTTATGCGAAAAACACCGGCGATTTCGCCAGGCTCATCTGGCAGCTCGCCTCTCCGCAATGGAAGTTCGACGACACCACTTTCGCACTGAGCGCGGCAGCCTTCGCGAATCCGGACCATGTCGATATCGTCATCCACAACTATCGCTGGCGGCTCGGCCTCGCCGATGGCGAACCGGAATACGACGACCTGGAAAAGAAGCTCGCCACGTTTCCGACGATCAGCGTGCCGACGATTACGATGGAGGGCGATGCGAATGGCGCACCCCATCCGAACCCCGCGGTCTACGCCAAGAAATTTTCCGGCAAGTATGAGCACCGGCTGATCGCGGGCGGCATCGGTCACAACCTGCCGCAGGAGGCACCTCAGGCCTTCGCCCAGGCAGTCATCGACGTCGACCGCTTTTAGCCACTCGACAGAAGGAACATCGCGATGAGACGCCCTAGTCTTGCACTGGCCGGGCTGGTAGCGACATTGGTCGGAGCCGCGGGCACCGCGCTTGGAGCCGGCGCGGGTTCGGACGCGACGAACGCGTCGCCGATCTACGGCGTGACGATCCCAGACGGCTACCGGGGGTGGGAACTGGTTGCGCCAGCGCTGGAAGCGGACCCGCTGAACGAGCTTCGTGCAGTCGTCGGGAATTCAGTTGCAATCGAAGCATATCGGGCTGGCACGCTGCCGTTTCCGGATGGCACCGTCCTCGTCAAGCTAGCATGGAAGCGAGCTCAATCGCCCGAATTCGAACCTGCATCTGTTCCCGGCGCGGCGACAACCGTCCAGGTCATGGTCAAGGATTCGAAGAAATACGCAGCTACCGGCGGCTGGGGCTTCGGCCGGTTTTTCGACAGCAAGCCGGTCGATGAGGCTCAGCACCAGAGCTGCTTCGCCTGCCACGCGGCGCGCGTTCAGGGACACGACTACGTCTTCACACGGTTCGCGCCGTAGCCCATGCATTGGCAGTGCTGCTGCCCAGAAAGGAAAAGGCCATGTCACAACGATGGCTGATTACTGGAAGTTCGCGAGGCATCGGCCGCGCCTTATCCGAAGCGGTACTGGACGCGGGTCACCGCCTCATCGCAACAGCGCGTGATCCCGCGCAACTGGCCGATCTCACGGAGCGCCATGGTGAAGCCGTCCGGGTCACTGCGCTCGATGTCACCGATCCGTCCGCCGCTCAAGCGGCCGTCCGTCTGGCGGCTTTGGCGGGCTTGACGTCCTCGCCAACAATGCCGGTTACGGCAATGTCAATTCAGTCGAGGATACGGATCTTGATGAATTCCGCAGGCAGTTGGAGACAAACCTCTTCGGGACGATCATCGTGACCAAGGCCGCCATTCCGATAATGCGCGAGCAGCGCCGCGGCCACATCATCCAGTTTTCGTCGGTCGGCGGACGCATAGGCGTTCCGGGTCGCGCGGCGTATTCAACCGCGAAATGGGGTGTGGAAGGCTTTTCCGAGGTGCTTGCTCAGGAAATGGGTTTGATCGGCGTCAAGGTCACGGTCATCGAGCCGGGGGGCTTCCGGACCGATTTCGCGGGATCTTCAACCTTGCTGAAAGCCGGAAGGTCCGAATACGACCAGGTCGTGGGCGCCGCAGCTCGCATGCAGCGAGCCTTCAATGGCCGACAACCCGGCGACCCGGCGCGGGCCGCGAAGGTTGTCCTCAAGGTTGCTGCGATGGATCGACCACCATTACGCCTGCCGCTTGGGAGCGATGCCATAGAGGCGATCGAGCAGGCCGATCGTACGAAACTGGAAGAGCTCCGCCGCTGGCGAGAGCTGAGCCTGTCCACGGATTTCCCGCAGGAATCCAGCGCGCGCGGCTAATCACTGGAGCGACTCCGATGTTCGCATCGTCTGGAACGGCCACCATAGCCGCCGATTTCGATCAACCATGAAGGACATGTCAGATGAAAACACTGCTTGCAGCCTTGGCAATCGCCAGCGCTTCGTTCGGCAATGCATATGCGCAGGCCGACAAACCCACTATCGTTCTGGTTCACGGCGCGTTTGCGGATTCGTCGAGCTGGAACGGCGTCGTCAAAATCCTGGAGAAGGATGGCTATCCCGTCGTGGCTGTCGCCAATCCGTTGCGTGGCGTTAAAAATGATGCCGGCGACGTCTCTGACATCCTTGGCTCAATCAAATCGCCCGTCGTCCTCGTTGGGCACTCCTACGGCGGCTCCGTCATCAGCCAAGCGGCCGAAGGCCATGCAAACGTTAAGGAGCTGGTCTATGTCGCGGCATTCGCGCCGGATGCGGGCGAGACCGCCGCGCAACTCGCCGGAAAATTTCCCGGAAGCACGCTTGGTCCGACTCTCGCGCCGCCAGTCGCCCTGTCAAGCGGAGGCAAGGATCTCTACATCCAGCAGGACAAGTTCCATGAGCAGTTCGCTGCCGATGTCCCTGAAGCCGAAGCCAGGATCATGGCAGCGACGCAAAGACCCATTGAAGAAGCCGCGCTGAACGAGCCCCAAACGGAAGCGGCGGGGAAGAATATCCCAAGCTGGTTCATCTACGGAGACGGAGATAAGAACATCCCACCGGAAGCCTCGGCCTTCATGGCTGCACGGGCGCACTCTCGGGATACCGTGGTAGTCAAGGGTGCCTCTCATGTGGTGATGGTTTCAAATCCGAAATCCGTAGCCGGCCTCATCGAGAAGGCGGCTACGAAGGCATCGCGATGAAAGCGAAATGAGCCGAACCGGTGGGCCGGAGGTCATCGAACGGCATCGTAAACTTAACGGACGCGAGGCAATCATAGCCTGCTCGCACCACTGTGGTTCATGCCCGAGCGATTTTTACCCACCTGTCGCCGAGCCGACCGGATGAGCGCCGGCGGATCTTGTTGGCGAAGGCACGTCCGAATTTCTCCGCCCAAAGCCGGACAGTCAGGTGCGAGACAATGATCCCCCGCGCCGCCAGCATATCCTCGACCATCCGAAGGCTGAGGGGAACGCGGAAATAGAGCCACACAGCGTAGGCGAAGGGATGATCTCGGGAGGAAAGCGATGGCGGTGATAAAGCGGATCACGGTCTGTCATGGCCCGTCATCTCCCATCGTCATCCACGCTTCGTTAATTTGACGATGCCGCTCCCTCACGTCACGATGTCATCCGGCAGGAAATTCGGATTGAACAGCACTTCCCAAAGATGTCCGTCGGGGTCCTGAAAATATCCCGAATAGCCGCCCCAGAATTTCTTTTCCGGTTGAACGGTGATGCGCGCGCCCGCCTTCTTGGCAAGGTCGATGATGCGATCGACCTCCGCCTCGCTGTCAACGTTGTGGCCTATGCTAAATTCCGTCGCGCTTGGCGACCCCTGAGCTACCTTGGCGTCCAAAGCGAGATCGGAGCGAGGGAACAGGCACAGTGCCATGCCGCCTTCAAGTTTGAACAAGGCAATTGCGCCGTGTTCCCATTGGTCGCCGATGATACCTTCGGATTTCAGGCCGAGCCCGTCTCGGTAGAACTCGAGCGAAGCCTGCAAGTCGTCGACAGCCAGCGCAATTATCCCGAAGCGCGGTCGCATGGTCTCTTCTTGATTATGTGACGGAACTTTGTGAAAAACGCTCTTTGTCGGGCGTATGTTGCACGCGACTTTTGAAGCCTCGGCCTGTCGCGTATCTCCTGCATAGCGCGGCACACCAGCTGCTAACTGGCAGGAACGCGCCCTCAAGCCAGACGTTCAGGTAGATGTTGGCTTCACTACCAGGCAGACCGATCCCAGCATTTGAGCTAATGGGGGCGTGCAATCAAATTGATGCAGGCAGCCGCCTTTGGTCTATTCCGCATGCCGGTAACTTGTAGCCAGTCATCGCGCGGCGACCGTCTTATCGGGTGGAAAGTGTTCATCTGGCGGACTAGACTTAGCGACCATGCTGGAGCCGCTGGGATCGAATTTATGGATTGCCGATGGCGGAATCGTCTCGTTCAAAGGATTCGATTATCCGACACGCATGGCCGTCGTGCGTCTTGCCGATGAAGGGCTGTGGTTGTGGTCGCCGGTCGAAAGGACGGCTGCGATCGAGGCTGAGATTCGGGCGCTGGGGCCCGTTCGGCATATAGTGAGCCCCAACAAGCTGCACTACCTGTTTCTAGGCGAGTGGCAGGCCGCGTTTCCGGGAGCGAGTTTATGGGCGACGGCGGCGACAATCGCCAAATGCAAGGAACTCCATTTTTCCGGAGATCTGACTGACGAGCCGCCAGCCGAATGGAAAGGACAGATCGACCAGTTCTATTTCACCAATTCGCCATTCATGGACGAACTGATTTTCTTTCACCGCGCATCGCGCACTGCCATAATCGCCGACCTCTCACAGACCTTCAGCGAGACGTTCTTGAAACACCATTGGCCCTGGTGGATGCGGCCAATCGCAAAATTTTCGAAAATGATCGAAGGATGGGGGTATCCGCCGATTGACTATCGAATCAGTTTCCGCCATCGCGCAACCGCGCGCCCAAAGATTCGTGAGTTGATCGGAAAACATCCCGAGCACGTCGTCGTGGCGCATGGTGAGGTTGTCCGGACGGGTGGCGACGCCTTTTTGCGGCGTGCCTTTTCATGGCTGGTTTAGTAGTCCTAACGTCGGCAATGAGGCGGTCGCCGAATGGCAGCTACTCGCCGATCTTACAAAATAGGAGAAGGTCATGGGGCACCCCACGGCCGGAGCAACTCCGGCCGTCATTAGTCGACTGTGGGCCGACCAGCTAACCATCGGCTGAATCTCACGCCCGAAGTCTCTCATGCGCGAGTGCGGATGATCGTCTTGCCTGTCCGGCGCTCCGTCGAGTTGAATGCGGCGACAGCATTATTGAGCATAGAGATGTTGCCAATGTTCGTCCGAATGCGTCCGTCACGCACCCGCTGAACGATTTCGCTGAGTTGAACACGATCAGATTCGACCACGAAATCAATCGCCAGACCGTCGGCGGGACGCGCTTCAACCGGTCCAACGACGGAAACGAGCGTACCTCCGGGTCGTACCAGACCTGCGGAGCGCCTCTGGATCTCGCCGCCGATCATGTCAAGCACGAGATCGACGCTCCCAATCTCCTCAAGCGTGTCATTTGTCAGATCGACGAACTCGTTTGCGCCAAACTCGAGCGACTTCTGCCGGTCGGCGGCACGCCCGGTAGCGATGACATAGGCTCCGAATTCGCGAGCCAGCTGCGTCGCGATCGAACCGACTGCACCGGCGGCGCCATGTACAAGGACGCTCTCGCCGGCCTGAAGACGGCCATGTTGGAACAGTCCCTGCCAGGCGGTCAGGCCAGAGATCGGCAGGCTGGCACCCACCGTGAACTCCACGTCGCCCGGTAGCGGCGCGAGGTTGCGGGCCTCCACGACCACATATTCCGCCAGGGTACCGTCGCGGTACCAATCCGTCAGGCCGAACACGCGCTGTCCCACCGACAGGCCGGTCGTACCATAGCCGAGACCCGTTACCACGCCGGCGAACTCATGACCTGGAATTGATGGCGTTCGTCTTTGGCCGACGCGATCGGTCCAGGTGGAGGGCCAGCTCAGTTCGGTTGGTACAAAGCCCGACGCGTGTACTTCAACGATGACGTCATTTATCGCCGCCTGCGGCTGTGGCCGCTCCGCCAATGACATGCCGGCCGTGCCGGCGGCTTCGTCGGTTGCTATGATCGCTTTCATCGATTTGTCTCCTTAGATGTTTTGATGATTGTGGTGATACAGCGTGGAAGACCACTTGGATCTCCCTTAGGTGGCTGTGGGTAGATGTCCTTTGCGGTTCGCTCGGTGTCAGCTCCTGAACGGAACTATTGCAGATGACGGGATCGTCAGTGTGGGAGTGGCGGACGCTTCATCGCCAAAAGCTCTGTCACGTCATGCAGCTCATCTTTGGACGAAACTGGAAGTGTCAGCCATTTCCCGTCGGTATAGGTCTTTGCGTCATCGTAGGCTCTGACCAATTGCGGCCGCCAAAAATAACGCCGTTCCTCGAACTTCTCACGTTCGGCTCTGCCCATCACGACGATGGCAGAGAACCGCCGGTATTCCGGCACCAACGTGGTAAGCGCCTTGGTCTTCTTGAAGCGCAGGGACCAACCGCGATTCTTTCCGCCGTAAAGCCAGTCCGGTGCGAACACTCCGGGGTAGGACGTGTCGATCCAGGTCCGAAGTTCGATCCATTGACCATATGCATCCGAGCCCAACCATTCGCAGAGGGCGCCGTCATCGGGTGGTGTCGAATTGCCGGTGATCCTGTCACCGACCTTGGGAAGCGTAGACGTAGATAAAATCATCTGAAGCCTCATGTTGATGGTCCGGCTGCGCCGGATGGTTGATGTGCGGACGTTCGAAGCCTTGTGTCCTCAGTGTGCGCGTGGCGACGCTCGCTGAGCGAGGGGAGGTCGGCATGCATCCAGCCGACGTTCGCGATCATTACGGGTTGATGCTGGATTTCGGTCAGGCGCTCCTCAACGGCGGTGAGGTCCAGAGCCGCAAGCGTCTTGTCTCTCGCCTCTGCCGCATGCTCCCAGCCAAGGAAGGCAGTTCCTTGAAGTGGCAGAAACTGCTGGCTCTTCAGCCCGATGGAGCTGAGCGCGACGGACAGATAGGGCGTCAGAAAATCCGGTTGGTTGGCGCGCTCGCCGGTGAAGAATCCACCGGATACCACGCCGACAAAGACCGAACGGTCGCGAAGCATTCCGACTTTTCCGGTCGGCGTTGATTTCATTGTACGGCCGACACGCAGGATCTGGTCAATCCAGGCCTTGAGGACCGAGGGAATGGTCAGATTGTGCATCGGCGTTCCGATGACGACCGCATCTGCCGCTTCGACCTCCCGAATAAGCTGTTTGGAAAGATCCAGCGACCCTGCCGGCGGGGCGGCCAAAGTAGCCGGCGACGCCAGTGCGGCGGCATAAAGGGCTACGGTTTGAGGTAGGGGATCGGCGCCTAAATCACGCCGGATGATGTCCGCGCCAGGCGCAACCTCAAGAAGCCTTTTAACGATCGCCGCCGAAAGCTGACGGCTATCTGATTGTTGGCGCGGACTGCTATCGATGTGGAGAATGTTCATGGGATTGATCCAACAGCTTCATGAGGTTGCGAGAAAGCAGAACTCAGATCGCGCCGGCCGGGGCAACGGCGGGAAAGTCTTTGTCGGGATCGAAGACGTTGTTGAACAGGTTCGTCAGCGTGTACATGGCCACCAGTGCGACGATCTCGATGATGTTCGCTTCGGTGAACCCGGCATCGCGAACAGTCTGCAGATCAGCATCGCCGACTTGCCCTCGGGTCTCGATCACCTTGCGCGCGAACTGCACTGCCGCATCCCGCTTCGGGTCATTCGCGTGGCCCTTGCGAGCGAGAATGATCTCATCGGCTGACTGCTTTGCCATATGTTCGGCGGTGAAGCTGTGAACCGTGAGACAATAGTTGCAGCCATTCACTTCGGAGACAGCAAGGCCGATGCTGTCTCGTGTCCTCACGTCAAGCGCCTTGCTGAGTGAGCCGAGCAGGGCAGCCCATGCGTTGAAGGCGATCGGGCTTTGCGCAAAGGCCGCCATCATGTTTGGGGTGAAGCCGATGTTTCTCGTGAAAGCATCGAAGGTCTCTTTGGATGCAGCCGGCACCTTTTCCGGCGTCAGAACGGTCGTTCTGGTCATGGTAGTCTCCATAAATGTTGATTGAGTTGTGGGTTATGCGAAGGACAGGACGTCGGCCACGGGCAGGCGTGGCTTCTGCGGCCAGTTGCCAGACCGCTCGGGTCCGACGGTCAAGAGCATCACCGGGATTTCATCTTCGGCGAGGCCGAACTCGCGATGCACGGCTTCCGCGTCGAAGCCGATCATCGGCGTCGACCCGAGGCCAAGCGAGCGCGCCGCATAGATGATTGCGGCGGTACCAAAGGTCGCAGAACGCACCGCCTCGTCACGCTGCCGTTGCGGCTGATTGTCATAGAGGCTGCGAGCGGGTGCTTCCCATTCCGGCACCAGGTGGGCGGGCATGATGCCGGCTTCCACGACCGGCGCTAGACGCTCGGGAACGGTGCTGGCATCGGCCAATTGGCCCACGATGATAAAAGTCACCGCGGCGTCGATGATCGCGGGCTGCTTCCAGGCGATCGGATGGAGCCGGGCCTTGGCTTCAGGCGTGCGCACCGCGATAAACCGCCAGTTCTGCAGGTGGAATGACGTCGGCGCCGACGTGCCGATGCGCACCAGATCCCGGATCTGATCGTGGCTCAGTGTGGCGGTGGTGTCGTAATATTTGGCGGCGCTGCGGCTGAGGATGATTTCGATGACCGCATTCGTCGGCGCAGTTTCGCAGGCTGTGTTGCTGATGTAGTTCATTGGGTGGCTCCCTCATCAAGTGATTACGGAGCCGATTTTACGAACGTCGGCGATATTATCGAGACTGAATTGCCTCAATATAATGCTCGAAAGGATCAAATCTTAGGTGAGCGCTAGATCGCTCTTTTCGCGCCGGTCTGCGCCAGCCTGCGCCACTCCCCTGGCGTCATCCCCATCTTCTCGGCGAACACACGCCGGAATGCCGAAACGGATTGATAGCCGACCGTTTCGGCGATTGCCTCGGTACTGATCGCCGGCTTCTTGAGCTCGTTCGCAGCCAGACTAATGCGCAGATCAGTCAACAGGTCTAGCGCCGAGCAACCGAGCCTGTCCTGGAAGTGTCGCATGAACGTGGCCCGGGACATGCCACACAGGCCCGCCAAATCAGGCAGTTTCCAAGGCTTGGCCGGATCAGCGAGCATGGCGCTGATTGCCGGCGCCAATCGCGGGTGGCCGGCCAACGCCAACAAACCCTCGGGAGCCTGTGCGGACTCGCTGGCTGCGCGCAACACCAGCGTAAAAAGAGCCGAAGATAGTGCATTGAGAACGGCGCGTCCTCCCGGTCGGTCGCCGGCCGCTTCCATGCGCATCAGTCCCACCAGACTGGAGAGTTGGCCAGTTGCGGACACGACCCCCTCTTCTCCGGGGCCATCCATGGTCCGTGCAACCAGATCGAGGGGCAGGTAGTTGCGGATCAGCCGATCATGAGGTGGGGCGATGAAGAACCGGCCACACAACAGGTCGAGTTGCTCGTCGTTGCTGTCGTTCTCGCTCAGCGTCCAGCCGGCAGCACTCTGCCGTTGCTGAGTAGGGACTGGCGTCTGCCCGCTGCCGTCGTGCAATACATGGGCCGCACCATGTGGCAGCAGCACGATATCGCCGCTCGTCAATTCTCGCCGGGTCCTTGCCTCCGGATCCTCAAAGATCGCCCGGCCCCTGACGATGACGTGATAGGGAATTTCGTTCGCCGCAGCCCGGTTCCAGCTAATGCGCCACGGAGCGCCGTAGGCACAGCGTACCTCGAGCTGGCCGGTAACCGTGATGATTTGCAGTAGCTGGCTCAGCCAATCGAGTTCAGACATGGGACCTCGGAAATCTACGGTTCAGGCGTTCCAACATATTGCACGATAACCAGACGCACTCCATGGCTGTGACGGCCATAATTCGCGGTGAAGGAGCGGGTTTTGCGCAGTGGATTGGATCAAAGTGTATCTAATCGGGTAACCTGAAAACCCGGTTTCCTCACAACCGTCAGGCTGCGGAGCGATGACAAATTGATTTCGCTGACGAAGTAAATAATGGGTCGCAGATTCGTATCCCTTCAACTGCAATGCGATTGCACAGGTTAATGGCCAATCGGCAATCTCCGCTTGCTGGACCGAGCAATGGGCAACGAGACAGTTGCGTCGGACGGCGGTGTTGCACATCCGGACAGACTGCGATTTGACCACTGACGCTGATAGCCATGTAGCTTGTGAGGAAGGTGGAGCAGAAAAAGCGTTAGATGGGTTGTGGTCATGAAAAGATGGCGGGCGAATCGTCGGCGGCATGTCGAGCCCGTTCGACCTGCTGCTGCGTCACGCCGCCCCGTTCACTTCCGGTCGGCCCCGACTCCCGATCGGCTGACCGGGAGCCTGTATTCTGCATTTTCCGGTCCTTTCAAGCCAGGGTCATGCCGCCGTCGGCATGAAGTTCGATCCCGTTGACGAAGCTCCCCGCATCTGAGGCGAGGAAGAGCGCGGCGCGCGCCAGCTCTTCCGGCTGCCCCAGCCGCCCCGCCGGGATGAGCGATGCCATGTGATCCTCGAATGCCGGGCGCTCAGCATCTGATACGCCGAGCTTGCCGAGGATTTCGGTTTCAACCGGCCCTGGACTGAGGATGTTGACGCGGATGCGGCGAGACTTAAGCTCGATCGCCCAGTTCTTCGCGAAGGCGGCGACGGCGGCTTTCGATCCCGCATAGACGGCGTGGTCCGGCAACACTTTTGTCGCGGCGAGTGAACTCGTGACAATGATGCTGCCGCCATCGCGGATCAGCGGTGCGATCGTCTGCACGCCGAAGAACACACCGCGCGTATTGATGGCGAAATGGCGATCATAGTCTTCCGGTGTCACATTGTGGGACGCAGTGAGATTGATGACGCCAGCATTGGCCATATAGATATCGAGGCCACCAAAATGGTTCTCTACCATGTCGACAACCTCTCGGTGATGTTCGAGGTCGGCGACATCGCCCACGATGCCAATGGCATGATCACCGATATCGCGCACTGCTTCGTCGACGACATCCTGCCGCCGGCCGGTGATTATGACCCTCGCGCCTTCTTCGGCGAAAAGCTTGGCGGTTGCCCTGCCGATACCGCTATTGCCGCCAGTAATAACGGCGACCTTGTCTTTGAGGTGCTGCATTGGTTATCTCCTTTCAGCTACGGTTGAGATAGACCTGAGCACCCTCAGCCGTTAGATCATGAACGGGCACATGATTTGTGCCGCGGAGTCGCGAATGCCGAATCTACTGAGCGAGACGTCTGGATTGATGGCCTTCGTGCGAACGGTACAGGCCGGCTCCTTCAGCGCCGCGGCACGCGCCCTGGATACGACGCGACGCAGGGCGATCTTATGGTCCGTCACCTGGCCGATCTGTCGCTGGCAATCGTCGCATCTCCGGCTTTTCTTGAGACCGTAGGCAATCCGCTGTCCGCCGAACATCTGGCAACTGTACCCTTTGCCCGCTACGTGCTCGGCGGCATGATCCAGCCTGTGCGCCTGGCGGACGGCAGCAGCTTTGTTCCCGCCGGCCGTGTCGATTGCGATTCAGGCGCTGCGCTCATCCAGGCGGCACTTGCAGGACTGGGTGCCGCATATCTGCTGCGGAGCTTGGTGGCGAAGGAGTTGCAAACCGGCACGCTTGTAACTCTTGCATCGGAGATCGCGCTTCCGCGCCTGCCATTCAATGCTTTGCATGCCTTCGGCCGCACCGTGCCATCGCGCGTCAAGCTGTTCTGCGACTTCATCGCACGTGAGGCGAGGGCCGTTGAGTTGATGTGAGCACAACGCACTCCTCGGGCCGTATTGACTCTATTAGAACGTGGCGCCACCGGCCTCCCGCATTGCGGCGGGCAGCGTCTCCCAGGCCCTGATCAGCTCGCCGATGGAGCCGGCTCCCATCTTGCGCATGGCATTTGCGCGGTGCAACTTGACCGTGACTGCACTTATCCCTAGGTCGAAAGCGATCTGCTTGTTAAGGCGTCCGCGTGCTACCTCGCGCAGGATTTCGCGTTCGCGCTGCGTCAGTGTCACCAGGCGCTCGATATTCCGCTTGACGACCAAAGCATTGGCCCGTCGCGCCGCGTCGAGCGCAATGCCGGCGATCACGGCATCGAGCAGCGTCTGGTCGCGTACCGGCTTGGTGAGGAAATCGACAGCGCCTGCTTTCATCGCCTGAACGGTCATCGGAATGTCGCCGTGACCGGTTAAGAAGATGATCGGCTTCGCATTACCGCTTTCCAGCAGATGGTGCTGCAGGTGAAGGCCGCTCGCCCCCGGCATGCGCACGTCAAGGATCAGACAGCCGGGGCTGTCCAGTACGTCGGCATCAAGCACTTCGTGGGTCGAGGCGAAGCTCACTGGCTGCAGGCCCGCCGAGAGGATCAGTTCCGACAAGGCCTCGCGAACAGCCGCATCGTCATCAACGATGATCACGATCGGTTCGATTGCTTCATTCTTGTGCTGCCGCGACAACGGTGCCGTTCTTCGGAGCGGCTGGTCAATTCTCATGTCACCCTCCATGTCTCGATTTCTGTAAAGCTTCCCCTATCGCGATGAGTAGGGCAGGCGCATCGAATGGTTTTCGAAAAAAGCCGTCAATGCCTTTGGCACGGCCCTGATCGGCGATCTCGTGGCGGCCTGTGACGAGGAATACCGGCAGTTCCGGACGCGCCTTGTTGACAGTGTCACGAAGCTCAAAGCCGTTCGTGCCCGACATGCCAATATCAGTGATCAACAAATCCAGGTTCGACAGGCCGCGGGCGAGCAGATGCTCAGCCGACCGGAAACAGCAAGCTTCATAGCCGGCGGACTCCAGCAGTTCCTCCAGCGATTCGAGCAGCCTCGCATCGTCATCGACTACCGCGACGATTGGTCTTGTCTTCTCCATCCTCAATTTCCTCCCGCACGACGCGAATGGGTGATCGGTATTCCCAATCGCTCCGCTATGCGCACGAGGTCGGCGAGCGATGCCGCCGCCATTTTCTGCATTACATTCCTCCGATGGATTTGCAGTGTCACTTCGCTGATTCCGAGTTGCGATGCCGCCTGCTTGTTGAGCAGGCCGCTGACCACGAGCGGCAGCACATCGCGTTCGCGTGGCGTCAATTCGAGATAACGCTGCTTCAGAAGGCTTAGTTCAGCCCGTTCCGATCGCTTTCGCCTATCCTCGAAAATTGCGGTGTGAACCGCGGCCATGAGGTCCGCGTCGCTGAACGGTTTGGTGAGAAAATCCACCGCGCCGTGCTTGATCGCCCGCACAGAGGAAGGGATGTCGCCATGGCCGGTGATGAAGACGATCGGCGGATGATCGCCCTCGGCGATTTGCCGCTGCAGTTCGAGGCCGTTGATATCGGGCAGTTCGACGTCGAGTATCAGGCAGGCTGGCAGATCCGGCTTGTCGGCGTCGACATAGTCCCCCGCCGAACCGAAGGCGATGGCGCGCATGCCGTGAGTCTCCAGGAGCTCGCCGAGCGCCTCCCTGATGCGCTCGTCATCGTCGACGATGAAAACAACATAGTCATCCGGTGTCATGGCGCCGCTTTCCCCACGGTTGGTAAGGTGAAAATGAACCGCGCGCCACGCGGTTCATTTTTCTCGGCCCATAAACGCCCGCCATGCGCCTCGACGATCGAACGGCAGATAGCGAGACCCATGCCCATTCCGTTCTCTTTCGTCGTGAAGAAAGGTTCGAAGATCTGATCCGGGAACTCGATGCCGTCTCCCCGGTCACCTATTTCGGTCTGCACCTCGCTGCCCGCGCGATGGGCGCGCACGCCGATGGTTTTTTCCCCCGCAACGGCGTCCATTGCCTCCATGCCATTGCGGATGAGATTGATCAGGACCTGCTGGATCTGGACGCGGTCGACCGCCATGGGCGGAAGCTTGTCTTCCACGTCGATGTCGATCCGGATGCGACGGCGCAAAGCCTCGCCCGCCACCAGGTTGCACGCTTCCGTGATAACACCGGAGAGCGACAGGCTGATCCTATTCTCCACGGATTGCTTGAACAGCGCCCGGACGCGGCTGACGACTTCCGCCGCCGAATTGGCATCGCGGATGACGCGCTCAGTGGTGATCTTAGCACGCTCGACATTGACGGGATCAGCCGATAGCCAGCGGTAGCATGCATGCGAATTGGCGACGATTGCCGCCAGAGGCTGATTCACCTCGTGTGCGATAGACGCGGAAAGCTCGGCAAGGCTCGCAGCCTGGCTGGCGCGCGCCAGCCTTTCATGCGCCATGCGCAACTCCTCCTGCATCCGGACCTCGCCATCGACATCCAGGCAGATCACATTCCATTGTACGATTGCGCCTTCATTGTCGCGCATCGGCGCGGCTCGCGTCTCGACCCAGCGATATTCGCCATCGAACCGGCGCAAGCGGTGCCTGCGCGCGTAGGGCTCGCCGGTCGACAGGCAACGGGCGTACTGTTCCTTGACCCCAGCAAGATCCTCTGGGTGCACCCCTGCATCGAGCGTGCCGTTCAGCCGTGATTTCTTCGTGCCGTCCAAGTCTTCCAGTTCGTAGCCAAGGAACTCCCGGAGTTGCTGGCTGCGATAGACTGGCTCGCCGTTCGGCGCGGCGCAATCGATCATTGCCGGCAACGTTTCCACCAATTGCCAAAGAAAGCGTTCTCTTTCTCGCAACGCCTCCTGCGCAAGCATCTCATCTTCGATATCGATCGAGATTATGTACCATTGCACGATCGCACCATCGGCATCGAGCAGAGGCTGCGCGCGGGCTTCGATCCACCGATAGGCTCCATCCTTGGTGCGCCTGCGGAACCGGTTTATGAAAGGCTGGCCGGTCGCGAAGCCATTCTTTGCTCTCTGAAACATGATCGGAAAGTCTTCAGGGTGAGCCAAATCTCTCGCCAGCGAATCGAAGTCCTCGATGTCGGGTGTCGGTGGACCGACATTGTCCAGATATCGTCTGCTCGCATAGGTCATCCTGCGCGATGGAGCGAAGCTCAGGATGTTGATCGGCAGGGTGTCGATCATCTGCTCCAATTGCCGTTTGCTGCTCTTCAGCGCTTCTTCCGCCTGCACCTGATCGTCGATGTCGATGGACACCTGATACCAGTGAACGATCGCTCCATCTTGATCGCGCAGAGGCTGCGCGCGTGCCTCTATCCAGCGGTAGTTGCCATCTTTCCAACGCCGGCGATACCGCATCATGAAGGCCTCGCCAGTTTTAAGAGAATTGGCTGATGCTCGCAGCACATGGGGGGCATCTTCGGGATGAACCAGCTTTTGCGCCACCCGAACGGTATCTTCGAAGTTCGCCTTGGAAAGGCCGAGGTCCTCCAAAGATCGTTTGTTGACGTAGGCCAGCTCGCCAGCAGGCGTCCAGCTCCAGATGTGGACCGGCAGGGCGTCCACAAGCTGCGAGAGCTCCCGCTCCCGATTGCGCAACGCCTCCTCGGCCTTCTTGCGTTCGGTGATGTCAATGAAGCCGACCAGGCTCTTGTCGGCGACGGCGCCGGGGCGGGCAGTTGCGAAAACGACGTGCATGACGCTGCCGTCCATTCGCGCCACCTTGGTTTCCTCTTGAAAGACCTCCTCGCCGCGATAACGCGACTCTATGGCGCGGCGGATGGTGGCGAGGCCTGGCTGCCAATAGCGAGTGATAGGACCCCGCACCTCCTCCTGGTCATTAGCTCCCAACATTTCCGTCAGGTGACGGTTGGCTTCTTCGATTTCGAGAGCCTCGAGCGCGCGCGCCAGAAATTCGGGATGCTTGTCGATATAGGCTTTGAGATCCGTGATAGCCTCGGCCCGCAGCTCCTTGAACAACGGAACCAGCTTTCCGGCATCCACCTGGGCGAGCCCGATGGGCATATAGTGAAACAGGTCGCGATAGCGGCGCTCGCTTTGTTGCAAAGCCTCTTGTGCGATCACGAGATCGTGGATATCGACACTGGCGCCGTACCACTGCAGGATGGTGCCGGTATCGTCCCGCAACGGCTCTGCGCGCGTCTCGGTCCAGCGATAAGTGCCGTCGGTTCGGCGCTGACGATATCTTTGGATGTAAGGATCGCCTGTGCGGAACGAATGCTGGATGGCCTGCCGGGCCGCGTCGGCATCCTCCGGATGAATGACACTGAGCGATGGCGACCCGTCAGGTGCCGTAATATCCGCCAGACTGGCCCCCGTTACATCTCTGAACCGTTTGTTGATGTAGGATGGCATTCCATCCGACGTTGTCGCCCAAATTAGAGCAGGCACCGCGTCGATGAGCTGCTGGAGCTTTTGTTCGCTCTGTCGCAGCGCTTCCTGCGCCCGTACCTCGTCATCGATGTCGATCGAGATCGCAAACCATTGTACGATCTTCCCGCCTTCGTCTCGCAATGGTTCCCCCCGGCCATCGACCCAGCGATAGACGCCATCCGAGCGGCGCATGCGATACTTCATCGAGTATGGCTCGCCTGTTGCGACAGCATGGCGCACCGCCTGCAGTAGACCGGGCGCATCATCTGGGTGGACCAAAGTCTCGATGTTTGCCGCTAACTGGCTTGTGCCTGGCGTCTTCAACTGTTGCAGATCAAGCCCAAAAAAATCCACAAGGCGCTTGTTGAAGAAGGTCGGCTCGCCTTCGGGCGTCAGCCGTCTGATGTGGACTGGGACCATGTTCACGATCTGCGAGAGCTCTCGCTCCCGGTCGCGCAAGGCCTCCACACTCTGACGCAATGTCAGCAAGGCGAGCTGGTGCTGCCGCGATATGGCGGCAATGATCAGAGCCGAAAATGCCGAGATCGCCAAGAAGAGTTGCAGCATGATCTGGTTATGGCGCTGGCTCTCGGGATTTCCGGCGAACTGGCTGGCGCCGGATATCGTGAAGATCGCGGTTATGAGTGCGAGGAGGGCGAGAGTAACGGCAGCCCCCTTGAATTCGAAACGCACCGCGGCCCAAAGCAGTGGCGGCATGACGATATAGGCGAAGGGCAGATAGCCGCCGAGCGAAAGGGCCGCGACGCCGAGAAGAATAAGTCCCACGACGCATGCTTCAAGCCACCGCGCAACAGATAGCTTGGCCTTGCTGCTCCAGTTCTGGATCACGACCAACGCGAGGGGCCCGACGATCAGGACCCCAGTGGCATCCCCGATCCACCAGAGAGGCCACGCGCCTAGGAAGGTTTGCGAAAATATGCCGAACCACGCCAGCGTCGCACTTCCGACCGTCGCGCTCACCAGCGGGGCAACTCCGGCGCCTAACGCGATGAATACAAGGACTTCCCGTAGGGTTTCCAGCCGAACCGGCCGACCCAAAGCCTTGTTTACGAGCCATGCGCCGACCATGGCTTCGAGCGCGTTGCCGGCATAAATCAGAATGGCGGCGGGCAGCGGGCTGTGGAACCACAGGACATTGCCGAATAGCTCTCCGAGGCCGCCGACCAACACCCACCACGGCCAGCTCTGCTTGGGTGCGAGCATAAGCGTTGCAATGAAAAGCCCGCTCGGTGGCCATATGGAAATGCCAGTTCCAGGTACGATTGCAAGTGCCTGTGCGAAGCCGCAACCCAGGACGTAGGCTGCAAAAAACAGACCTAGGTGCAGGAGTTGGGGGCGGTACGACCAGACACGCGTCATCGGCGGCTCCTGCAGGGAATATCAGCTTGGCGGCGCCGGCATATCGAGCGGCTAGTCTCGATAGCAGCATCAGCGATCCAGAGTCGTACACTATTCGCGCCACCGCGCGGCCGCAACTTATGGAAATCCATGTATTCACGGGAATGCCGTCGCTTGGTTCCTGTCTCAGTCCAAAAGCCGCAAGGGCATGGCATCCTCGTGGAAGTCTGTCGACCGGCTGAACTCGTTCCACTGGAGTGCGGCCGTCGATCGGACCGCATCGTTCTGGGCAATTCGCCAACGCGTCGCTTCCGAGGACGAGCTGTTCCGGCAAATCGTCGAGGCGTGAAAGATTGAAGATGACAGCGGCCACCTTGTCGGGATCGCCGGGCTCGGTGCCGGCATAGCCCTCCGTCATCCTCATGATCGCGCCGATGGTCGGTTCGTATTCCGGCAGCAGCGGCGGGACATGGCTGCGGGCGACCCGTGTCCAGTTTGTGCGGATGCTGCCCGGCTCAATGGCGACGGCCTTGACGCCGAACGGCTTGACTTCCTTGGCGAGCGAAGCGGTAAAGCCGCTCACCGCCCATTTCGCCGCGCTATAGGCGGTGGAACCGGGACTGCCGAAGCGCGCCGAGCTGGACGAGATGTTGATGATATGTCCCGATTTTTGCTGGCGCATCACGGGGAGTGCCGCGCGCGTCAGATTGACCACGCCGTAGAAATTGGTGTCGATCTCCGCTCTGAAATCATCTTCAGAGACCTGTTCGAAAGGGCTGAGATGCGCATAGCCGGCGTTGTTCACCAGCACGTCGAGGCATCCGAACCGTTCCACCGCGGTTTTGACTGCACCGTGCGATGCCGTCAAGTCCGTCACATCGAGTGCGATGAGTTCAGCATGCTCCTCGTAGCGGCGCGCAAGGTCGAGAAGGCGGTCGATGTTGCGGGCCGTTGCGATGAGGTTGTCGCCGCGTGCGAGCACGAGTTCGGCCGTGCTTCGGCCGATCCCGCCGGCACTGCCGGTTATGAGCCAAGTCTTCGGCATGTTGGCTGACCTCCGAAAAGGTGATGATGGAATGGGATCGACGAACTGGCGCGGCAAGGCCGCGCCAGTTCAGGACGGCTTGCGGAGCCGGGCGGCTTGCTCCACGAGCCGTGGCCAGCTCAAGCCTTGAGGAAGGCGAGCAGGTCGGCGTTGACCCGGTCCTGATGGGTGGCGGTGATGCCATGCGGCGCGCCGGGATAGTAGATCTCCTTGGCACCCTTGATCAGCCGCGCGGATTTGACGGCGGAATCCTTGATCGGAACGATCTGGTCGTCTTCGCCATGCAGGACGAGCGTCGGCACGTCGAACTTCCGCAGGTCTTCCGTGAAGTCGGTTTCGGAGAATGCCTTGACGCATTCATAGGCGTTGAGCAGGCCGGCCTGCATGCTCAAGCGCCAGAACTGGTCGAGAGTGCCTTGGGAGACGCTCGAGCCCGATCGATTGACGCCGTAGAATGGCAGGGCAAAGTCTCGGTAGAACTGTGAACGATCCCTGACGAGACCGGCGCGGATCGCGTCGAACACCTCGATCGGCAGGCCTTCCGGATTGGCCGCCGATTTGACCATGACCGGCGGCACGGCGCCGATGAGGACGGCCTTGGCGACACGCTTCGTGCCATGCCGGCCGATATAGCGGGCGACCTCGCCGCCGCCGGTGGAGTGGCCGATCAGCGTTGCGTCCCTGAGGTCCAGCGCCTCGATAACGGCAGCCAGATCGTCGGCGTATCCGTTCATGTCATTGCCCGACGTCGGCTGGCTGGAGCGTCCATGGCCGCGGCGATCGTGTGCCACAACGCGGAAGCCCTGCTGGGCGAGGAACAGCATCTGGCCGTCCCAGGCATCGGAATTCAGAGGCCAGCCGTGCGAGAAGGTGACGACCGGGCCGGTCCCCCAGTCCTTATAGTAGATTTCGGTGCCGTCCTTGGCGGTGATCGTGCTCATTGCGTGCTTTCCGGTGTTGATGGTGGCGGGGAGAGGCTGCTTCGCAGTCTTTGCGGCGGCAACCGCGGGCAAGCCCACTGCGATACCGGCGGTGAGGCCGCTTAGCAGCGCGGCGCGGCGCGAGATGCCGATAGCCGAGGCGTTTGATATGTCCTGCATATTTTTATCTTTCCCGATGATTGAAATGCGAACGAGGATGGCGACCGGCGGCCCGGAAAACTATTGGCCGAAAGCATCTGCGGACTGTGCGAAAGTTTAGGTGATCGCATCGAACGACTAGCTAGCCGGTTTGTCGGCCTTGATGGCGAGCGACGGCGATTCAACGACCGCCATATGCCGGTGGGATCAAGGTATCGTCGCCGGAATAGTAGAGGGCGTTATCTCGGAGATTGTCCGTACGGTGCAGGAAGCGATTCGACCGCCCTCATGTCCGAAACGTCATGGGGTGCAATCCTTTGGATTGCACCACCCGTACCCGCGCATAACTCGACCGGCAACACTCGCGCCCTTAGGTTCAGCCATGTGGCTCTTGATTGCCACGCGTCAAACTTACAACTGGAGCGTATTATGTCGAACGTAGAGGCAACATCACGACCGGTGGATCAGCAAGCCAAGCCCGGACCTGACGAACGGGTTCCGTCGCGCTACGCAGTACAGGTCGGTGATATCGACGTCATGGTGATCAGCGACGGTGTCCTGACGCCGCCGGCTGAATCGATGGCAACCAATGCTGACCCTTCCGTCCGCGGGGCTTGGTTGGATAGTCAATTTCTTTCGAAGGAGGCCTTCGACTGGGCACTCAATGCCGTGGTCGTCCGCACAGGAAAGCAGACGATGCTTATCGACAGCGGCCTCGGCGAGGAATATCCGGACTTTCCGCGCGCAGGGCAATTCGTGCATCGGCTGGAAGCCGCGGGTATCGATCTCGGATCTGTTACGGATGTCGTATTGACCCACATGCATTTCGACCACGTCGGTGGCCTTCTTGCCGAAGGTGTGAAGGAGAAGTTGCGTCCCGATCTCTGCGTGCACGTCTGCGCCGCCGAAACCGAATTCTGGAAGTCGCCCGATTTCTCCCGCACTGCCATGCCACCGACGCTCGCGGCACTCGCCCGCAAGGCATCGCTCGACTTCATGAATGTCTACGGCAGCCACATCCGCACCTTCAAGGACGAGGCTGAAGTGGCTCCCGGCGTTTCCGTAACCCGTACTGGCGGTCACACACCTGGACATAGCGTCGTTCGGGTGAAGTCCGGCAAGGATCGCCTGATGTTCGGCGGCGATGCGATCTTCCCGGTATCGTTCGATCATCCGGAATGGCACAACGGTTTCGAACATGATCCGGAAGAAGCCACGCGCGTTCGACTCCGTCTCATGCGCGAACTTGCAGATACGGGCTCCTGGCTGATCTCGACGCACATGCCCTTCCCATCCGTGGGTCGCGTCGCTGCAGCCGGGGACCTCTTCCGCTGGGTGCCGGCCTGGTGGGACTACTGACCGTTACTCGGTAGGGTCGAACAGTATTTGGAGATGGATGGCCGGCGCATTGTTTGATGCGCCGGTTTTCGCAACAATGGTATGAAATGGGACGGATCGGGCTTGCTTTAGATGGGGCCACCTTGTTCGGATTGTCGGTGGTGCGTTTCGCCCGGATGCCGGCAGAGCGGCGCCAGGAACCGTGCCCGCAATTTCATTTGAGGAGGAGCCTCAAGACCGACAATGCGGCCAGTCACTGGGCGGATGCCGCCTCTTCGATGAGAGCGGCGACTTCGCTGGGATGTGACACCGGGACTGCGTGCGAGGCCCCGTCGATCACAACGGTCTTCACGGCGTGTGCCCGCGAGGCCATGAATTGCATAACCGCCGGCGGAATGCTGCGATCGGAAGATCCGTAGATCATGTAGGACGGCAGCAGCTTCCACGACGCGACCCCGGAGGGTTCGGCGAGCGCAGCCTGGGCGACGGGCCGCTGCGTCGAAGCCATCAGCGCGGCCTTGTCGTCTGGAACGTCCGCAGCGAACTGGAGTTGAAACTTGGACCGTTGAATGTAGAGGTCTTGTTTGCCGTCTGGCAGCGTCACCGGCGCAAGCGTGTCGGCAAGCGTGCTACCCGGGAATTTTCCCGATAGGGTGGCGCTGGATTCGCCGGTGTCCGGCATGAAACCTGCGACATAAACAAGGGCTTTCACGTTCGGACTGCCGTTCGCAGCTTCGGTGATGACCGGTCCGCCATAGGAATGGCCCACCAGGATCACCGGTCCGTGGATCGCACGGACGACGGATGCGACGGATGCGGCATCCGATGCGACGCCGCGAAGCGGGTTGGCCGCCGCGATCGCCACATAGCCATCCTTCGTCAGACGGGTGATCACAGCATCCCAGCTCGACGATTCAGCAAAGGCGCCATGAACGAGAACGATTGTCGGTTTGAGATCGTGATCTTGGGATTGTGCGCCGGTGACAGTCAGCGTGGCGATCGCGACGCCAAGCGCCAAGATCTTTATGATTTTGAGCATCTGCTTTCTCCTAACATAGCGGTTGCCTATGCCGGGAGAATGCGTGGGTTTGTGGTGGCAAGCCATTCTACGTGAGATGCGCCCATCCACTGCTGAAGTATAGGATGAGATGGCGCAAATGCCGAGCAATCCGATCGATCGGCAAGGCATTGTGACCTCAGAGACCAGCCGGGCGCACCTTCCGGCCAGATGGTTGATCCACGACGTCAGGAATAGTTGGTGATCCGGGCGATGTGCCCAGCTTTCCGATCGCAATCAATCAACGGAGAACAGGATGACCAAGCGTTTGAACATATTGGCCAGGAAGAATGACAGCATCGATGGCCTCGTCGCCGTCGAGGCCTGGATTGCCAAGAGCTTCGATCCCAAACTGATGGAGCTCGTCAAGGTGCGCGTGTCGCAGATCAACGGCTGCGCTCATTGCTTGCATCTGCATCGTCATGATGCGCTCAACCTGGGCGAGACGGAAGAGCGCATGCTCTTGCTGAATGCCTGGCATGAATCGCAGCTTTACACGGACCGCGAGCGTGCGGCGCTCGCATGGGCGGAGTCGCTGACCAATATCGCCGAGAGCCGTGCGCCTGACGCCGATTATGAAGCGGTACATGGCGTCTTTTCGGAAGATGAACTTCTGGCATTGTCTATCGGCATCGCCATGATCAATGCCTGGAACCGGCTGGCGATCGGCTTCCGGCTGCAGCATCCGGCGGATCACAAGCGGGCCGCCTAATTCCGGACCAGATGCGAGTAGGCCGGGCGGGTGCATCCGCCCGGCATTATCCAATCCACAGCCCTCAGCACCGAGATGCATTATCGGCAGGACGGGAGGGGCAGGACATCGTCCGGCCGGCGAGAATTCATGCCAGCCTCTTCACTGCAAGTCTTCTGCGCCGCGACACGCCGAGAGCATGGGCGGCCCTATCCTCGGGTATAGCCTTTCCTCTCCCTTGGCCGGATCGACCGCCAAATGCCCCTCAACATAAAATCCGCGCCGTGGCTTGTGACCATTTCGATCACGCAAAACAGGAGCGCATCATGTCGCAGACAGAAACAAAACCTCACACGATTGCTCAACAGGAGACTAACATGAGCTTGGAAAACAACTCACGCGTCGGGAGAAAGGGCGCCGACGAACTGGTCCCGTCACGCTACGCGGTGCAGATCGGTGATATCGAGGTGCTCGTGATCAGCGACGGCGTGTTGCCGCTGCCGACCAAGATGCTGGGATACAATGCCGACCCTGCCGATCATGCGGCCTGGCTGAAAGACATGTTCCTGCCGCAAGACGCTTTCGACTGGGCGCTGAACGTCGTTGTGGTGCGCAGCGGTAAGCAGACGATTCTCATCGACGCCGGTCTGGGGTTGGACCCGGAATTGAACCTGCCGCGGGCCGGGCAATTGATCAAGCGACTGGAAGCCGCCGGCATCGACCTTGGATCCGTTACCGACGTGGTGCTGACCCATATGCATATGGACCACGTTGGCGGGCTGCTCGTTGACGGGGTGAAGGCGCGGCTGCGTCCAGATCTCAGGATCCATGTTGCGGCGGCAGAGGTCAAATTTTGGGAGGCGCCCGATTTCTCTCATGTATCCATGCCGCCCGGCTTCCCGGATGCGCTTCGGGCTGCTGCGAAGCAATTCAGGAAAGAGTACGACAGCCACCTCAGATTGTTCGATGATGAGCACGAGGTGGCGCCCGGCGTGGTTGTCTCTCGAACCGGCGGTCACACACCTGGCCATAGTGTGGTCCGCGTGGCCTCCGGCAAGGACCGGCTGATGTTTGCAGGCGATGCGGTGTTCGCGGTCGGCTTCGATCACCCCGACTGGTTCAACGGCTTCGAACACGATCCGGAAGAAGCTGCCCGCGTCCGCCTCCGTCTTTTGCGGGAGCTGGCGGAGACCGGTGAGCTTCTGGTGGCCACTCACATGCCGTTCCCCTCCGTCGGTCATGTGGCAGCCGACGGCGATCATTTCCGTTGGGTTCCGGTCTTCTGGGACTACTGACCCATAGTGCAATAGAGCTGAGCCGGTGCGCGGCCTTTTAGGCCACATCCCGGCTCAGCTGAGTGTATCTGCGGAACCGGCAGGACCTGCCCAATCCTCGGCCAATCATTCAGAAACGAATGAACAATGCGGTGCGCAAAGCGGCCGTACATGGAGAAGCTCATGAAAATCGTTATCATAGGCGGAACCGGCCTCATCGGTTCGAAGACAGCCGACCGCCTTCGCAAGCAGGGCCACGAGGTTATCGCCGCCTCCCCCAATACGGGTGTCAATACGATCACCGGCGAAGGGCTGACCGAAGCACTTGCCGGCGCCTCCGTCGTCATGGACCTCGCAAACTCGCCCTCCTTCGAGGACAAAGCCGTGCTCGAATTCTTCGAGACCTCAGGCCGCAATCTGGCGGCAGCGGAAAAGAAGGCCGGGGTGAAGCATCATATCGCCCTTTCCATCATCGGCGTCGATCGTCTGCCCCAAAGCGGCTACATGCGTGCCAAGGTCGCCCAGGAAAAGATCATCAGGGAATCGGGCATCCCCTATACGATCGTCCATTCGACGCAGTTCATGGAATTCTTAGGCGGTATCGCCCAATCCGCCACCATCGGGAACGTTGTGCGGCTGCCGACGGCCTACGTGCAGCCGATCGCTTCGGATGACGTCGCCGACGCCATGGCCGCCGCCGCGACGGCGGCCACCATGAACGGTGTGATCGAAATCTCCGGTCCGGAACGCGTCCGGATGAACGAGCTCGTCGCCCGCTATCTGAAGGCTATGGGTGATGCGCGCAATGTCGAAGGGGATCCCGATGCGCGCTATTTTGGCGCCAGGCTGGAGGATGGCTCGCTCGTTTCCGATGGCAATCCACGCCTCGGTCATATCGCCTTCGAGCAGTGGTTCGCCACTTCCGCCCGCAAATGAATGAACAAGATGTAGCGCCGCGGGCGCCGCACCTTCAGCTCTCAAGAAAGGAATTCGAGATGATCAAGTCAATTCTCGGCCTCGCCCTGGCCGCTCTGCTGTCCACCACCGCCGTTGCATCCGCTGCAGGCGAGAAGGATGCCAAGGTCACGCTCGTCTACGAGCATGAACTGCCGAACGTTCCGGGCAAGAGCATCAAGGGCGTCCTCGTGGAATACGGCCCAGGAGGCTTTTCTTCGGCCCACACCCATCCGAACTCGGCCTTCATCTATGCGACGGTTCTGGAAGGGGCGATCCGAAGCCAGGTCAATGACGGCCCCGTCAAGGTTTTCAAAGCTGGCGAGAACTTCTCCGAGATGCCGGGCGATCGCCATGGCGTCAGTGAGAATGCCAGCAAGACCAAACCGGCCAAGCTGCTGGCGGTCTTCGTCGTCGATAGCAGCCAGAAAGAAATGACCTTCCCGATCAAGAAGTAGCTGCGTTGAGGCGGATGCCTTCGGCATCCGCCCGCGCCACCCCAGGAAATCATCGTCGGTGAGCCCGTTATGCTTGGCGAACATCATTCCCTTCCATTCGTCCTGATCAATTTGCTCGGGCTGGCCGGCATTGTCATTTGGCATATTCAGGGGCGCAGCCGTCCGACCGGGCGCCTGATCGTGCAGATCCTGTTTTTCGCCGGAATGAGCCTCGTGCTCGGCCTGGGTGGAGTGTCGCCCTATCGTCTCGACGATGCCGAGCTTCGGGAGGCCGGCATTCTGCTGGCCAAATCCGCGAGGGTTCTCTGGTGGCTCCATCTCGCTTGGACGCTGATCGGCTTCGTGCAGATCTATATCACTCTCAACCACAAGCCGCGGGAAGCGCATCTGCTGCAGGATCTGATCGTCGGCGTCGTCTATCTCGGTGTGGCTCTGGCAGTCATCGGCTTCGTCTTCGGAGCGCCGATCAGCCCGTTGGTTGCTACCTCTGGCGTGGTCGCCATCATCATAGGCTTGGCGCTGCAGAACACGCTGGCTGATGTCTTTTCCGGGATCGCGCTCACGCTCGGTCGTGCTTACGTCATCGGCGACTGGATCCAGCTTGGCGACGGGACGGAAGGGCGCATAGCCGAAACCAACTGGCGGTCGACCAATTTGCTGACCGGCGGGCACAATGTCGTCGTCTTACCCAACAGTGTCCTTGCAAAACAAGGAATGACCAATCTCAGCCGTCCCGACGAAACGCACTGGATCGCGCTTGCTGTGCACGTCGCCGCCACTCAGCCGCCGTCAGTCGTTGAGGACCTCATGCTGGCCGTTCTGCGGAGCTGCGAGCGAATCGTTAAAATTCCGCCGCCGTCCGTCGCGCTCAAAGCGATCGATGCAATGGCCATCGAGGTCGAGCTGCAGTTTTGCGTGGCAAGCCCGGCGAGCAGGATGCTGGCCAAAAATGAGGTCATTGATCGCGTCTACCGGCACTGTAAGACCAACGGCCTCTCATTGGCGATGCCGCCGGAGAGCCTGTCCTGGGTGACAGCCATTGCGAGGGGTGAACCCGCAGCCATCATCAGACCGCTCTCGTCTAGCGAGGTTTAGCCATGGACGTCGAGCTTAGGCGCAGGATTGACGAACTTGAACAGCAACTAGGCTCGGCGGCGGTCGAGAACACCGATCTGCGATCGGAGCTTGAAGTTGCGTTGGAACGCCAGGCCGTCACCGCGCAGATTCTCAACGTCATCTCCATGTCGCGAACCGACGTGCAACCGGTTTTCGATGTCATTTCCGAGAGTTCGCGACGGTTGCTCGGCGGTCAAACGGCGCTTGTGACGCGCGTCATGGATGGCATGCTCCATCTGGCAGCCTGCACCGCGGGAAGTCCCGCCAGCCATGCGGAGATCAGGTCTTCATTTCCGACTCCCTTGACTTCTTCGGGGATTCACAGCCGAGTTGCACTCAGCTCGGCTATGGCATTCCGCTCTGATATCGAAACCGAACCCGGCATCCCCCAAGCCGTCAAGGACATGGCGCGCATTAGAGGATACCGAAGCATTATCGTGGTGCCGATGCTTTGCGACGGCATCGCGATCGGCACCATCGGTATTTCGCGTGCCGAGCCGGGGACATTCAGCGACAGCCAGATCAATCTTCTCAACACGTTTGCCGATCAGGCCGCGATCGCGATCGAGAACGCGCGGCTATTCGAAGAGGTGCAGGAGCGGACGAGGCAGCTATCCAAGTCTCTCGATGATCTCAGCGCCGCACAGGACCGTCTTGTGCAGACCGAGAAACTAGCCTCGCTCGGGCAGCTCACTGCCGGCATCGCGCACGAGATCAAGAACCCTCTCAACTTTGTCAATAATTTCGCCGCCCTCTCGGCGGAACTGATGGATGAGCTGAGCAATACGATCGCGCCGCTCGCGCTTTCCGACAACGTTCGCGATGAACTCGAGGAATTGGGCGGCTTGTTGAAGGACAATCTGCAAAAGATCGTTCAGCACGGCAAGCGAGCCGATTCCATCGTCAAGAACATGCTCTTGCATTCGCGGGGAGGCGGCGGCGAACACCGGCTGACGGACGTGAATGCACTGGTCGAAGACAGTCTCAACCTCGCTTTTCATGGAGCGCGCTCCGAGAAGCTGCAGTTCAACGTCACTCTTAGGCGTGAGTTCGATCGCGATGCCGGCTCCGCTGACGTATTCCCCCAGGAGATTTCGCGCGTGTTGCTGAATCTGATGTCCAATGGCTTCTATGCCCTTGCCGAGCGAAGCGGCGAAAACACCGCTGGCTTTGAGGCCGAGCTCTGCGCCAGCACGCACAACCGCGGTGACCATGTCGAAATCCGCATTCGCGACAACGGCATTGGCATTCCGGCAGAGATCAGGGAGAAGATGTTAAATCCATTCTTCACCACAAAGCCGCCTGGCGAAGGCACCGGCCTCGGACTTTCCATGAGCTACGACATCATCGTGAAGCAACACGGCGGCAGCATCGATGTCGAGACCGAGCCTGGCGCGTTTACCGAGTTCACAATCCGCTTGCCTCGCAGGAGTATTTTTTTCGGACACGAGGAGAGCTGAGTTATGACTACTGACGTCAACATGTCTGGAATGAGCGGTGTGCTGGATCGGGGGCGCCGATGGACTGGTGACGAAACCGATCGACTTCAGCCGAGTACACCGTTTCATCCAGACGAGATCTGGAGCGGCGGCATGACTGTAACCATTCTCGTCGTCGACGACGAGCCAGACCTGGAGACGCTTATTCTGCGGAAATTCCGAAGACAAATCAGAGACGGACGCATCAGTTTCGTGTTCGCGCATGACAGTATCGATGCGCTTCAGGCGATCGAGCAGCATCCCCATGTCGATCTCGTGCTCATGGACATCAACATGCCGCGCATGGATGGCCTCTCACTGCTGGCGAAACTGCAGGAGCGAGAGGACAGGAAGTCGGCCATCATCGTCTCGGCCTATGGCGATATGAGTAATATACGAACCGCAATGAATCGCGGTGCGTTCGACTTTCTGACCAAACCAATCGATTTCGCCGATCTGGAAGCGACGATCCTGAAGACCATCCGTCACGTCGAGTTCCTGCGCGAGGCACGCCGTCGCCAAGCGGAAGCGGAGCGCGCCCATGCGTCGTTGTCGCGTTATTTTTCGCCTGAACTTGCCAAGCGCCTCTCTACAGGTGGGAATGATGATGACATGCAGGTCCGCTGGCTCGACATCGCCGTAATCTTCACGGACATCACGAGCTTTACCGCACTCGTCGAAACAGCCGTTCCCGAAGTGCTTGCTGAATTGCTCAATGAATATGTCGGCGGTCTCACGGATGTCGTCTTCGCGCACGAAGGAACGGTGGCTAAAGTGATTGGCGATGCCATTCAGGTGCTGTTCAATGCGCCTGGCGATCAGGTCGACTATGCGACCCGCGCCATCGCCTGCGCTCAGGCGCTGGATCAATGGGCGGAGGCGTTTCGCGAACGCTGGAAGCGGAAAGGCGTTGATTTCGGGGTCACACGCATCGGCGTTCACGCAGGCCCGGCGCTGGTCGGGAATTTCGGCGGCGATCGCTTCTTCGATTTCACCGCCTACGGCGACACGGTCAATACGGCTGCGAGGTTGGAGGCTGCAAACAAGACGCTGGGCACGCGGATTTGCGTCAGCGAAAGTGTTGCGAGTGCGGCAGAGGAATTCCGAGGACGACCGATTGGCGATCTTGTGCTGCGCGGACGGAGCCAGTCATTGCGCGCCTACCAGCCTTTATCGATCAAAGAGTTTGATGCGCCGATTACGGCGCAGTATGCAACGGCCTTTATGAAGCTTGAGCAGGATGAAGCCGCTGCCATACCAGCCCTCGCCGCTCTGGTTGGCGCACACGCAGACGATCCGCTCGCCAGCTATCATTTGAGGCGGCTGCTCAACGGCGCCAAAGGGATTTGTATACAGATCGGATGATCGAGTACGAGGTTAACGAGCCTGACGCAATCAGGCCATCCTGAGGCCGGTCCCCGTCGCCTCGGGCTGCGTGAAGACCACTTGCATCGTCTCGGACGTTGGCACCACCTAACGCGCATGGCTTTTTGGGCGGCCCGAACCAGTGGCAAAACACCAGCGCGTCGAAGGACATCCGCGAGCATGCTCACCTCGATGACCGACGTTTGCGTGCAGTCGAGCTCATTCTAGCTAGTTATGGTGTATGGCAAGACATTCTCGTGGATATTTAGCCTGTAAAGCTCTTAGAAATTGGATAGTCCTCGGTTCGTACCCCTTCAAGAGCTGCATTACTTCCGTTGTTAAAAGCTGGTGGGCTTGGGGATGCGATGGCCTCTCGCCTACCTCATATCGCTATCTAGCAAGCCACCGACCTTTGGTTTGTTGTTTCAACTGGCCGCCACTTGAATTTCAATTGGTCAAGACTTGACTTTCAATCGGTCATCGCCGTAGTTTCAAACGGTCACCAATGGAATGAAGCTATGGCGCTGTATCCAAGGCTCGTTGAGCAACGCGTTGCCGACGCCATGTCAGACACGCGAGTCGTTCTGATCGTAGGTCCCCGACAATCAGGCAAAACGACGTTGGCCAAGAAGATGGCCAACGAGGGGATGGAGTATTACACGCTGGACAATGGGACGACCCTGGAGGCAGCGCGACAGGATCCAGTTGGCTTTGTAAGGGGTATGGACCGCGCCATTATCGATGAAATTCAGCGCGCTCCCGAGCTGTTGTTGGCGATCAAGGAGAGTGTGGACACCGACCAGCGCCCAGGGCGTTTCCTCCTGACCGGTTCAGCCAATCTTATGACGCTGCCACGCGTGGCAGACTCGCTCGCAGGGCGCATGGAGGTCGTTCGATTGCTGCCGCTTGCGCAAAGCGAGATCAGAAGGGCCGGCAGCAGCTTCCTGCAGGACGCCTTTCAAAACGAAGCAAAGGCCGGAGAACCAATCGTCGGAGGCGACCTGATGGCTGCGGTTCTGGCCGGTGGATATCCCGAGGCATTGGGCCGCAAAACCTTGAGCCGCAGACAGGACTGGTATGCGGATTACATCCAGGCGATCGTTCAACGCGACGTTCGCGATATCGCGCAAATCGAGCAGATTGCTCAAATGCCGCGACTGCTACGCATTCTGGCAGAGCATTCGGGCCAGCTCGTGAACTATTCCGGGATCGGGGCTGCCATCGGGATGAACCACATCACAACGCAAAAATACGTCGGAATCTTCGAGAGCCTGTTCCTCGCTCGAACCGTGCAACCTTGGTTTTCCAACAAACTGAAACGCCTGACCAAGACGCCGAAAATACATTTCCTCGATTCTGGTCTTCTCGCATCCCTTCGCGATCTCTCTCTTGAGCGCCTCCGCGACGACAGGGGCCAGTTCGGGGCGTTACTGGAGACTTTTGTTTTTGGGGAGATCCTCAAACTCGCCAGCGGTGGGCAAACCCGCTTCGAGTTTTCGCACTTTCGGGACAAGCAGCAGAACGAAGTCGATATCGTCATCGAAGATAGAAGAGGGCGGATCGTCGGTATTGAGATAAAAGCGGCAGCAACCGTCTCGAATTCCGATTTTTCGGGGTTGCGAATTTTGGCCGAAGCATCCGGAGAAAAGTTTGTTTCGGGTATCGTCTTGTACGACCATGACAGGGTGATCCCTTTCGGGGAACGTTTGTCCGCTGTCCCAATATCGGCATTGTGGCGCTAGCGCGTGAGAATTTCGCTTCAGTCTCCAGACTCGAGCATTCTTGAAACTTCGACGGTTTCGATAACAAATTGGCCTTAGGTTCGATTCCCATCAACTGCAATAGACGCCAAACTACAGCGCCTGAGGTTCGACTCCGATCAAGGTGGCCATCGATCAGCCGATTTTTTGCAACAGAGCCCGCCATCCTGTGGCCAACCAAGCCCACAATCTCAGCCATCCGCTCAGTTCGTCGCATGTAGGGTGAAGCAATCTCGGGCAACCTGTCGGTGAAAGTTCGTCGCTCGCATTTCCGGTGTCTACACTGCCATCGGTTCAGTGCGAGTTTGATTCTCACCACTTGACCCTGAACAGATAAGTCCTGGTTCGCTGTCAATTTGAGATCCTGTAGGCCTGATCGGCAAATCAGGAACTCGAGTCCATTATTTGGGGCTAGATCGACGGAATGTCAGATCCAAATTAGCAGTATACTCCACTGATTGTTGTGCAGATCATATGCTGTTTCGATGCGGCCCCATGGCAGAATGTAGGCAGTCATCCCGTGGGGGTGTCTTTCCTGCGGATTGCCAAACTCAGCCATCAAGATCTCGTCATAGTGGCGACGCACTTGATCGGGTTCAGCACGGTTTCGATCGAGCAGCATGAAGGAAACTTTTTTCAACTCTTCTCTGAAAAAGCTTAATCTTGCGGCGGCCGGCCTTCCAAGCATGAAAATATCCTTAATCGAAATATGTCGCCAGCCGGTATTGACCTCCAAATCATTCCATACCGTAAGCCCCATCCCGAGAACCTGAGAAAGCTGTTCGTTCCGAGCGAGCACACGACGCTCTCCCAAGAGAATGGAACCGTCGTTCCTGTCAATGTTGCAAACCATTGTTTAATCCTTGAATGGAATGGAAAACAGCGGCACCAGGGAATCCTTGTAGCTTGGTATAAAGAATTGCGGATCTCCGCCGTTGCCCAATCAGGGTTCGCGGTTGTTGCAGAACTGAATGCAGCCGACGTATTCCCGATCACTTGATATACCGCAACGCCACTTCGATAAGGTGGATAGGCTGGATTGGTATTGGGCGCTATTTGAAGTGCGCCATAATACCCCTTCTCAGTGCCGCCGGTGCCCAAGTATCCCTGCAGGCTAGTATAGTAGGGTGATTGGCCCGGTGCGGCTCCCACCACATAACTTCCACCAGAAAGCATAACATCCGCGTAGTTATCAAAGCCGGGGTAATCGCCACTCCCCTGCCAGGAGCGAGCTTGCTGCGACGGCGAGGTCGTTGAGCTCTGTGTGCGCTTACGAAGGTAACTGGAACGATCTGTGAGCTCGCGCAAGCCGCTTGGAAATTCCGCGGCGAGATCGAACGCAACAACGTCCTGTTTCATCGCTTCAGATATTGGAAAGCGATGCCTTTTTCTGCTCAATAGATCGCTTAATCGCATTCAGGAAGTCAGAATTGGAGATTCCGTCGTCTTCGAGACGGTAATCGCCTCCGAACAGGCTGATATCGAAATAGTCACAATTATCACTTGCAAGATATGGGTCGACTACATCAAAGACCGCTTGAAGTTCCTGAGATGACGCATGCTTTACGAAGTCCTCAATAGCGTCGAGGTAGCTGTCGTAGACCAATTTCCAATCCTGATGAAAATAGCCCTGACCTGAACTGACCTGAACCCTTCAAACTGGACCAGTTTTAGCTAGAGTTTTCCGGTGGATTTTCCTGGCTGGGAAAGGAACGGAAGACGATGAAGGCATCGCAATTTTCGGACGCACAGAAGGCGTTCATTCTGAAGCAGGGTGATGAGGGTGTTCCGGTCGCAGAGATCTGCCGGAAGGCGGGGATCAGCCAGGCGACCTATTTCAACTGGAAGAAAAAATACGCCGGCATGTTGCCGCCGGAGATGAAGAAGCTGAAGCAGCTCGAGGATGAGAATTCGCGGCTGAAGAAGATTGTCGCGGACCTGACGCTCGACCGTGAGATGCTGCAGGACGTCATTCGCCGAAAGCTCTAAGGCCTGCTCGCAAGCGGGAGATGGTGAAGGGCATGTGCCGGGATTGGGCGATCTCGATCCGGCGTGCCTGTGGGGCGCTGAACTTCGATCGGTCAACCTACCACTACACCTCTCGTCGTGCCGATCAGGCCGGTCTGGAACGTCGTATCCGTGAGATCTGTGAGGATCGGCAAATGGCAGTCGGTCCGAACGATGTCTGGGCTATGGACTTCGTTCACGACCAACTCGCGACCGGCAAGAAACTGCGGGTGCTCACGGTGGTGGATACCTTCTCACGCTATGTGCCGGTGCTCGATCCGCGTCACAGCTATCGAGGTGAAGATGTCGTGCAAACCTTGGAACGAGTATGTCGGAAAGTTGGCTATCCCAAGACGATCCGTGTCGATCAGGGGACCGAGTTCGTGTCTCGCGATCTTGATCTCTGGGCCTATGCCAAGGGCGTCACGTTGGACTTCTCACGCCCTGGAAAACCGACTGACAACGCCTTTATAGAAGCGTTTAACGGCCGCTTCCGTGCCGAATGCCTGAACCAGCACTGGTTTCTGACCCTTGCGGATGCCCGCGAAAAGATGGAGGATTGGCGTAGATACTATAACGAAGAACGGCCTCATGGCGCGATCGGCAACAAGGTGCCGATATCGCTGATAAATTCGGGAAGCGCAACCAGCACGACTCCCGAAGCCGGAAAACTCCAGCCTTCGCTGGTCCAACGTTTGGGGGCGGTTCACGGATGATGCCAATCAAATTGGCCGATCTCCACACAAAGTGAGGAAGACACTCAAATACTTGGATCGTCTGCCATGCACATCCTTTATCAATCGATCTGGAGGTCCGTTGCAGTTTTGGGAGCAACGTTGATCGTCTTTCTCTGGGGTCTGGCGACGCCAATTCGACTTGTCCTGAATTTCTGAAAGTTGATGGCGCCCCAATCGCATATCCCGTCAATGATTGCAGTCCTGCGCTGCACCCCCAAATCTTTCGGGCGGTCAGCATGCCAGTGCACAAGAGCGACCAAGTTCTGCGCAGCATTTATGGCGCCACGTGCCACGAGGATGCGCGCATCCCGCCAAGTGCGCGCCAACTTTCGTCAAGGGAGGAACATTGTAATGGCCGCGATTGTCATCACCGCAACGGTCGCCCACCCGATACATTTCGAAGCGTCCCCGATGGTATAGCGGCCCATAACTTTCGGATTGGACGCCAGCATTAGAATTACAATGATTAAAGGAACGGCGAGAAGGCCGTTCACCACAGCACTCCAGAATAGGGCATTCATCGGCGTGATCGGTGAATATTGAATACCCAATGCCAGAAGTACGCTTATGGCGATTACCGCGTAGAAGCCTCCCGCGTCCCTTGGTGCCCGTTCCAACCCGAACCTCCATCCCATGGCTTCGGCAAACGCGTAACCGGCCGAGCCGGCGAGAACGGGCACGCCAATCAAACCGACTCCCAAGATTCCAAGCGCGAAAACGAGTGCGGCTAACGATCCGGCAAGCGGGCGCAACGCGCTCGCTGCTTGCGCGGCAGTGTCGATATGGGTGATACCCGCGACATTCAGTGTCGCCGCAGTGGCCAATATGATGAAGAAAGCCGTTGCATTGGAGTAAAGCATGCCGCTCCAAGTATCCCAGCGAATTCGACGGAGCTCCTGGACATCCCCCGCGGGATTATTAACCAGTGCCGTTCCACTATTTTGTGAATTCATGTCCTCAACTTCTTCCGAAGCCTGCCAGAAGAACAGATAGGGGCTGATGGTGGTGCCGAAGACCCCGACGACGACGGCAGAGTAGCTCGATGTTATCGTGACTGTCGGCCAGATCGTCCGCAGCACAACCTGGCTCCAGTCGACCCGAACCGTGAAGAGGACCGCCGCATAAGCCAGTAGGGAAACGGTTAGCCACTTTAGGAAACCTACATAGCGGTGATACGGAATAAACACCTGCATCGCGAGCGTTCCAAAGACGAACAACGTTGTCATCAAATGTCGATCGAGTCCTGTAACAAGCTCCGCAACTTCGCCCATCGCGGCAACGTCGGCGGCGATGTTCAGCATGTTGGCGACAAGAAGCGAAAACACGACCCCCAACAAGACCACGGGGGGAAATGTCCTCTTTATGTTTGCCGCCAATCCCTGTCCCGTGACGCGGCCGATGCGAGCACAGGTCGATTGGACCACCGCCATCATTGGAAACGATATGGGCATTGTCCAGAGCATATTCAGACCAAATTGGGCGCCGGCCTGTGAATAAGTAGCGATGCCGCCTGGGTCGTCGTCAGCGACGCCCGTAATGAGGCCCGGTCCAACACGGGCGAGTGGGTGTTCCCGCAAAAGAGCGAGGCGATCCGACAATCGTGAACGGAAAGAGTTGTCTTTGACAGTGAGTAGGTCTTGAGTCATCGAATGGCTATGCCCGAGGATCAATTTGACGTTGTGTGAACAGGAAGCCTCGTCTGATCAACAAATGCGCCAATACCGCCGATATTTTCTATCAGTGACCTGATCGCCTTCCGTTGAACGCTCGTTTCTATTGTTCCTTCCACATAGACCTGACCATCTTTGACAATAACGGTGACCTTGTCGCTGCTGAGGCCAAGCTCCGTTGCTAGTCGAGTTGCGACGGCCAGTCTTATGGCGTCATCACCCATTGCGATTTTTTCCGGAGGTGCATCGATGACCAGGCCGAGCAGATCGCATCGACTGACGATACCGACAAGGTGCCCATGGTCGATGACCGGAATTCGCTTGACGTTGTGCTCAAGCATCAATTTGCCGACGAGCCCGAGGTCCGTCTCAGGGGCGATGCTTACGACATTTCTAGTCATTGCTTCCTCGACCGACCAACCATAGGTTCGGATGTAGGTGTTCAATCCCTGCTTATCGTCACGCTCTCGAGCGTCCTTTGCAGCCCAGTTTACGCCAATGCGGCGGATCAGGTCCCCCTCTGTCAACATGCCGCAAACGGCTCCATTGTCGTCAAGCACTGGAAGGCCGCTAACGCCGTTTGCGAGCATAAGTAGCGCGGCATTTCGAACACTCATTGCCGGTGTGGCCGAGATGACGTTCCTAGTCATGATGTCTTTTGCCAACATAGATGATCCCCTAATTCAGCCACTGGTAGCGCCGCTTGTTTAGTGAGAGGCAAGCAGAGCTTTCTTTGACGATGGTTTCTGACTACCATGTCCCGCGTCAGGCGCTTTCACGGGTTGCACTGATATCGATTGCCTGCTCCTGCGCACATGCCAGCAATTCCTCCGCATATTGCTCTGCGGACTCTCTGTCGCTTCCACAAAGCTTAGCATCGTGGCATTTTCGATCGATCGCGTGCCTGATCGCTCTGATGAGCTCAGATTTTTCTTCGGAGCTATGAAGCCGAATAAGGCGGGTGAGAGCGGTTTGCGCGAGTAGCTCAAGGATCATTATGCGACCTTCTATCTCACCCAACGAGGGAATGGCCTTGGAGGGCGCGCCGCCGAGGGTATCGCGTTTGGCTCTCAGCATCGTCTCAATCCTTCATGAATTTTGGTTCACGTCGAACAATGCGCCGTACTTCCTGCGACGGCTTTGATCGGAATCAAAAGCAGAGGAAATTTCCCCCATCACCAGGGCGCAATAAAAGGCTGCTTCAAGCAAAACTTTCATCATCCATTAGATTCCACATCCCTGAAAGCACCCGGCGAACTTTGCTCGGCAGCAATTCAGCCGGTCGGTGACAGGCGGAAAGGGGCTGTTTGGAATCCTTACCGATAACAGGAAGGGGCTCCGTGGTGAGGGGCACCTTCCGTTATTTGCAAGGGTTATATGGTATGATGACCGGTAAGGAGCTTTATGGGGTATTCTGGCTGAAGTGCTTGAGACGATCGCTTTGACAGCGTTGCCGGCTCTCTACCAGGCGCACAAAGGGGAAAGACGGCGCGTTCTTGCAAAGATCAGGCGCGCGATCAAGACAGATGCAAAGGCGCAAAGCTCAGCATGAGTGATATCGATGCGGCCACCTGCTATGCCATGGAACTCCTCGAGGCTGCCGAGGAGCAACTGGAAAAGGAAGAGGCAAACGGCAAGCGACAGAAAAAGTCGCTCGAAAGCTGCGCCGACGCAAACGCCTAAATATAGGCGCGGCTGGATCGATATCGATCGAGCCTTCGGACGTCGCGTCAAGGGCGTTCCACCGGTCATGCGGGAGGCCCTCGAGTTGATGTTCCCGCAAACACCCGCTTATTGATATCCGGATATACCATAGATGTGCGATCTGCGGCCGGCAGCCATTTTTGCATTCGCTAAGCGGCGGAGGGACCTAGAAGCGATACTTCAATCCGCCGTGGCGCAGATGACCAAACTTGAAATCATCGGATGCCGCCGATCGCACCATCAAGATCTCACCAATTGTCTCGTAGTTGATGAGGCCGGACAGCGAACCGGCGTCATCGACCACCGCTACCACTGGGGCATCTTCCTCCCGCATGCGCCGCAAGCCTTCCTTCAACGGAGAGCGATAATCGATTTCCGGTATGTTGCTCCGCATGGCCTGAGTGACGGGCGTCCCAGGCCCTTGCTCCTTCAGCGCCGTGATGATGCTGTTGCGGGTCAGCAGGCCCATCAGGCGCCCATCAGATCCCACGACAGGAAAATCGCCTTGTGTCGTCGCAAGCATCCTGTCGACAGCCTCTTCGATGGAGGCAGAGCGTGAAAGGGTCTCGAATTCGGTAATCATCACGTCGGACACGCGGACATGAGCAGCGACATCCTCGATCTGCGCTTCCCGTTCCTCGCTGGTCGCGGCAAGATAGACAAAGATCGCAATTACGATGAGCCAGGGATTGTAAAGCAAGCCGAAGAGACCGAGCGCGAAGGCGATGCCCTGTCCGATCGCTGCGGCAATCTGTGTGGCCCGAACCCAGGGTAGCCAGAAGCACAGAACGGCACGCAGAACTCGGCCGCCATCCATCGGAAACGCCGGGATCAGATTAAACAACATAAGAAAGATGTTGACGCCGGCCAGTCTAACGAGAAAGCCGATGCGGGGATCCTGAGGCTCGAAAGCCTGGTCCAGACTTCCTGTTCCTCCGAGCGCCGCAACGATCAGTGCGGTTATGGCAAGGTTCACCAGCGGGCCGGCGATGGCGATCAACATCTCTTGCCGTGGTTCCTTGGGAAGTCGCTCGAGGGTCGCCACGCCTCCGATCGGCAGCAACATTATCTGGGGCGTCTTGATGCCGAAGCGACGCGCAACGGCGATATGACCAAACTCGTGCAGCAATACGCAGCCAAATACCGCAACGACAAAGGCCAGTCCTTCCCAAGCCGCTCGCGCTCCACTGATTTGATAGTGGGCCAGCCATATCCAGACGAGCAGGACGACAAAAGTCATATGCACTCGGATCGCCGTTCCAGCGATTATGCCGATCTTGAGCGACCATCTCATGCCTGAACCCCTTGTCTGAGTTTAACGTGCGGTCATATTGAGCGATACCGTTGTGCTGAAAGCGGAGCTGTCGGCACCCGTCACGAACAGATAACGGTGTTGCGCACGGGCAGGTTGCCGACATTTTGTCTGGCGGCGTGCGGATCGGCACTTGCAGAAAAACCGCCTGGCGAACGGCATCCGGCGGAGCAATTCCCACCATCCCATTGCCTCCTTTTGTCGATCACCAAGATCAACCGAAGCGGCTGCGGTCGCCTTGATTGAGATCAATCCCGGGCTATGATGGCACCGGAATGATGGAGAATGCCCGTGCGGGCGTTGGCGGAGAGCGGATGGTGACATCCAATGCCAACGTAAACCAACGTCTTGAACTCCTCGATCCAGTGATGAGGTCTCACGCGGAAAACCTTTGTCCAACTTACCTCACCACTAAGAAGCGTTTGTGGCCATCCCTGAAGATTCCCAGCAGAAGCAGATCTTTTTCCTTTCGTGCGAGGTCGATGACCATTTGTGGCGTGGGTGTCGGCTTTTGATTGATACTGACGATGACGTCGCCGGGCGTCAGGCCGGCAGCCGCAGCCCTGCTATCTTCGATCGTGGATGCCACAAAGGCGCCTTCCACTTTTCCGAAGGCATCCGAGTCGGGCCTAAGCGTCTCAAGCGTGACAAGCGCCAGTAATCCTTCTCCTTCGATCGCGGCCGGGCGGGACGCATCCGCGACGGGCACGCTGGAGGTCAGCGTTGCCGTCATGTCAACTTTTCCGCTGGGGCGGATCACCGACAGCTTGACCGCCACGCCCGGCGGAAAGGACGAGATTGTCATTCGCAGCTCGCCGGCAGTGCGGATCGGCATATCGTTGACGGCCACAATAACATCGCCAATCAACATCCCGGCCTTGGCGCCTGCAGATCCAGGAACAACTTCGCCGACCAGCGCCCCCGTCGAGGCATTGATCGCTAGTGCCTTCGCAAGGTCGGCGTCATTGTCCTGCACAAGAACCCCAAGCTGTCCACGACGAATTTCACCATGCGCAATGAGCTGCTCCATGACGGTCTTGGCCATGCCGACCGGGACCGCGAAGCCGATGCCGATATTTGCGCCCGACGGTCCCAGAATGGCGCTGTTGATGCCGACCACCTCTCCATCGAGATTGACCAAGGCACCGCCGGAGTTGCCGGGATTGATGGAGGCGTCGGTTTGAATGAAGTTTTCATAATTTTCGAGCCCAAGCCCCGTTCGGCCGAGAGCGCTGACGATTCCAAAGGTCACCGTCTGCCCGAGGCCGAATGGATTGCCGATGGCGGCGACATAGTCTCCGACGCGCAGTTTTCGTGAGTCGCCCAATTGCGCTGTCACCAAACCAGTGGCCTTGATCTGGATGACGGCAAGGTCGGTATCCGCGTCGGCACCGATGACCGCAGCGTCATGGGTGCCGCCGCCGGCAACCGTGACCTTGATATCGATGGCGTTGTCGATGACATGGTTGCTTGTCAGTATATAACCGTTTCCTGCGTCGACGATTACGCCGGCGCCGGTCGTCTGGGATATGTGCATCAAGGGCGCGGCGTCCTTTGGGGAGGCATCGGATTTTTCGGCGCGCGGCGTCACGAACGAGCTTTCATCGTCGGACTCTGTTTGTGCTCGAACCGCGATACTGACGATACTCGGCAGAACCCGCTCAAGCATCGGCGCCAAGGACGGTTGCTCCAAGGAGGCCGCGCCAGCCTGACAGAGGCACAGGAACAATACGAGGACGGCGGAAACCATGACTTTAAGGCCGTTTTGTAGGACATGATCCCGGCCGTTTGTCCCTCGGAATATATGCGCCACCATCTGACCCACCTCCGTCATCCTCCTTCAAAGGTCGTCACGATGGATCGGAAGATCGATGCGCGCATTGATCAGCCTCAAAAAAGCTGTCCTTTCACGTCGAACTGGCGCGCCTTTAGAATGAGATAGCAGACTTTGTCGGGCGAGACGGCGCCGCTGTCGGTACCAATGCGTCGACAAGCTATCGTTGCGACGAGAAGTTCACCGCACCATTTTCCATGATATGCTGACAGTGATGTCTTCCTGGAAGACGTCGCCTGCCGGTCATTGATACGCGTCAATGCGGGAAGTGCCATCTTGCGAGTATGGCCGCATTCCTGCTGTAGCGGCCATGAAGGCGCCGCTTCAGCATGGAAAACCATGCGCGGAAACATCTGACGGCAATGCCGAGTACGGCGGTCATCGCAAAGTGGAGGCAGATGATGGATGATCGAGCAGATTCCGCGAGGTCCGCTCAACAGCCTCCATACCATGTCGAATCTCTGTCCGGAGAGACAAGCACTATCAGCCTCATCCTGGGCTGGGGGGTGGGTCTCATCGTCCTGGGCGGCCTGATCCGCTTCATTCTCCACTATGGCGACATCACAATTTTCATCGCGACGCTGGAGGCGGCCGATCCGTTATGGCTCGCAATCGCGCTCGTCTCGCAAGCGGCGACCTATGCATGTGCCGCCGCCATCTGGGCGACGGTTATGGCCAAAGCTGGATTTCACAGACGTGTTCTCGATCTGCTCGGTCTTGCCGTCGTGGAGCTTTTCGCCAATCAGGCCATACCGACGGGTGGATTAAGCGGCAGCATCATGGTGGTCCGTGGTCTGCTTCATCGGTCCATTCCTTCTGCAGTCGCGGTGACGGCGCTTTTGATCGCGGCGCTTTCCTACTACGCGGCCTATCTCCTGATGGCCATCGTCGCTTTCATCCTGCTATGGCATAGTGGCGACCTGAGCGATGCTTGGCTTTCAATGTCGATTGCCTTTGCCGGCGTCATTATCCTCATCGCAGGTGTTTTGCTCCTTATTACGCGCTCGCGAGGTCGCTTTATCCCGCAATCTATTCTCGATTGGCGCCCAGCAAAAAGACTTGCGGATGTGCTGAGATCGGTCAGACGTGACATTGTCGGCGACAGCGTCATTCTCGCGCAGACGATTGCCTTGCAGGCGAGCATCTTCTTGCTCGACGCGGTGACGCTTTGGCTCACATTGTGGTCCATAGGTACGGATATCGCGCCGACGAAAGCCTTCGTGAGTTTTATTCTTGCGTCGGTCGTGGCGACCCTTGCGCCCCTTCCGCTTGGCCTTGGTTCCTTCGAGGGTACATGCGTCGGCGTGTTGCATTTATTCGGGGTGCAAGCGGAGGCAGCGCTCGCTGCGACACTTATCTTTCGCGGCTTTACCTTCTGGCTGCCGATGTTGCCGGGCCTATGGCTCATTCGCCGCGAGACCCGAGCCGTACAACAGGGGTGACATCGCTGCAGGCCCGGCAACCGCAATTCTACCGTCCTCATGCACACCTAGCCGTCACATGAGGAGGGAAAGTCCTACTGGAGACATCGGGCGGCGTGTCAAAAACCATTGCCCTTCGTTGGCGGTATGAAAGGATCGGGATAGCCGAGCTTCGGCTTCTTGTCTCGCGTCTGCGAGGCATCGTCCCGCGCGGCCGGCGCTGTATTGGTACTCGATTTGTGGCTGGCATAAACTAGGGCCATCGATCCCGAAGTTATTGCCAGCGCTACCGCTAAAGCTCGAAGAAACATATGTCTTCCTTTCTGACGACGCATACGTTCGGTTGTCCATATATTTAACCGAACTGGATTCCCGGTATTGCGTTTGATCAAAGGAAGCGACTAGGCACAGAAGATTACGATTCGACCTTGGGGAAACAGGCGCCGGGACGCTGGTTTTTTGCGATCAGAGGTTCACCCCAGCACGAGAGGGCATTGCCTCTATAACGACAGCGATCATTGCTGCGCGGTTGACTCGGATCAAAGTGAGTTCATGCTGAAAACGTTATCGTGCCTATGCTCACTTTCAAGCATGGAGATACGATCATGAGCTATAAGACAATTCTCGTTCCCGTCGGCGTCAATCACTTTCAGGAGGATCTGAAGAACGCCATCGCCCTGGGCCAATCCGCGGACGCTCACCTTGCTGTGACGATTGTCGCAATGGCGGCGCCTCCGCCGGTTGGCGGCTATGCCGAAATCATCTCCGCGGCTTGGCTGGAAGAACGTCAAGGCGACCTTGCCAAGCTTGCCGATCAAGTGGAGATCGTCAAAGACATGCTTAAGACATCGGGCCTTTCCTATGATGCCCAGGATCTCTACACCGAATTTGCATGGGCTGACGAAGATATCGCCAAGCGTGCCCTATATGCTGACCTGACGCTTGTCGGTCGCCAAGCGGCGCAAGATCAGGATTTGTGCAAACGCATCCTGGACGGTGCCCTGTTTCAATCGCCCACACCCGTGCTCTTCAATCCGAGAGATCGAGTTGCAAATCTGACGCCACGGTCAGCACTCATTGCCTGGGATTCCCAAATGGAAGCTGCTCGGGCTGTTCAGCAGGCCTTGCCGATGCTGCAGACGGCGAGCGAGGTTCATGTGACTTTGATCGATCCCATTGCGACCGAGTCCAACAGTGGTGAGGAGCCTGGCGCGGATATCGCCACCTACCTTGCGCGGCATGGCGTTCCGGTTGCCGTGGATGTCCTGTCCAGCGGCGGAAGAACCGTCGATGAGACGTTGAAACAGCATGCTGTCGATGTGGCTGCCGAGCTTATCGTTATGGGCGCATACAGCCATTCCCGTCTGCGGGAGATCATCTTCGGCGGTGTGACGCAGGCTATGCTTGAAACGGCCAAGCTCCCCATTTTCTGGAGCCACTGAGGCATAGCTTTCCTGGTGACGCTCACTGTCAGGTTGATGGAATATCTGCGACGAGGCTACGGGAGCCGGCGATCAAAGCGGACGCGTCAAGACCACTGTGTCCGACCGGTCATCGCTCAGCCAGACCATGACAGCAGGTGATGTTTCTCGATGTTCAAGAGCATCATGTGATCTAACCCCGGCCGAGGAGGCCACCCATGTTCAAGCACATCCTCATTCCCACGGACGGCTCCAAGCTTGCATCGCAAGCCGCCGAGCAGGCGATTGCCCTTGCAGCGGATATGAGAGCCGACATCACGCTGCTGGCGGTTACGGAGCCATTTCATATGTTGGCGGTTGACAGCATCGACTATCTCAATCAGCGCGAAAAATATGAGAAGACGTCCACCTCGAAGTGTAATGCGATGTTGGCACAGCAGAAAGTTAGGGCCGATGGCCACGGCGTTTCCTGCAATACTTTAGTGCTTGGGAGCGAAGATGTCGCTCGCACCATTGCGGACACCGCCGCGAATTTGGGATGTGATTTGATAGCCATGGGATCCCATGGCCGAAGCGGCGTGAGCTCACTGCTGCTCGGAAGCGTCACCGGCAAGGTGCTTGAAAGATCGACCATACCCGTTCTGGTCTACCGATAAGGGAAGGGGCGTTGGGATGTCCATCAAGAATCTCGCGCCTCTTTTCCGTCCCAGGTCGGTGGCCGTCATTGGCGCCTCGAACCGGGCCGGTGCCATCGGTACGAAAATACTGCAGAACGTGATTGATGGCGGCTTTATAGGGGAGGTCTGGCCCGTCAATCCAAAACACCAGCAGATTCTGCAACGCAAATGTTATGTACGCGTGTCTGAGCTACCCGACACTCCAGACATTGCTGTGGTCGCAACACCGGCCCCGACCGTACCATCCATTCTGCGCGAACTCGGGGAGAAGGGAACGAAAATTGCCGTCGTCGCAAGTGCTGGATTGACGACAGAAAACGGTCTGAAGGAGGCGGCGCTCGCCGCCAGCAAGCCTTACGGCCTGCGGATATTCGGACCGAATGTAGTCGGCCTGATCCTTCCGGGGTCGAAATTGAACGCCAGCTTCGTGCTCACGGGCGCAAGCCCTGGCAAGATTGGGCTGCTGTCTCAATCCGGTGCGATTGTCAGTTCGCTTCTCGATTGGGCAAGCGAACGCGGCATCGGCTTTTCTCAGGTACTGTCGCTCGGCGACATGATCGATGTCGACATCGGCGACGGGATCGATCTCCTGGCGGGAGACCACGAAACGTCTGCGATCATCATCTATCTCGAATCGATCGTCAACCCGAGGAAGTTTGTCTCCGCAGCCCGGGCGGCGGGCCGGCTGAAGCCGTTGATAGCTATTGTTCCCGGCCGGCATAAGGCAGCGGCAAAGGCGGCCGCAACCCATACCGGCGCGCTCACAGGAGAGCCGCGCGTTATCGATGCGATCCTGAAACGCGCCGGCATTGTTCGGGTCACTGCGCTCTCAGAATTATTCGCTGCCGCGGAGATCACGGCCAAGGTGCCGCCACTTACGTCGGCCCGGGTGGGAATTGTAACGAATGGCGGTGGAGCAGGGGTTCTTGCCGTCGACGGTCTCCTCGATCACGGTGAGGCCTTGGCGCCATTGGCGGATCGGACGATGGCAAGCCTCGATGACCTGTTTCCCAATGGCTGGTCGAAAAGCAATCCGGTCGATGTTCTAGGGGATGCATCGCCCGATCGGATCGCCGCGGCCATTCATGCGGTCGCGCTCGATCCGGCGGTTGACGTGGTGCTGGCTTTGTATTGCCCGGTACAGGCCGCGCCGCCGGCAGAGGTCGCGTCGGCGATCATCTCGACGGTGCAGGCACCCGACTGGCCGCACAAACGTCTGTTGAGCTGTCTGCTCGGCGGCAGCGCAAGTCGCGAAGGCCGGCAAATCCTGTGCAACGCCGGCATCCCGGACTATGGCTTGCCCGAAGATGCGATCACGGCACTGCATGTTCTTGGACAATGGGGACGACGGCAGGAACAATTGACCCACGTCGCGACCACTACGCCGCTCCGGTTCGATCGCGACGGGGCGATGCGTGTTTTCGAGGAAGTGGCAAAGCAATCGCGAACGATGCTGACGGAAGTCGAGGCGAAAGCCGTCCTTGGCTTTTACGAGATACCTGTTGCCGAATGCGTCGTCGCTAAAAACGTTGCCGCCGTCGAGCAGGTTGCTGCGGAGTTGCTGCACCGGTATCCGTCCATCGTTGTCAAGCTTCTATCACGATCCATTACGCACAAATCCGATATCGGCGGCGTAATGCTCGACATCACGACGCGCGCCGGCGCCCGTCGGGCCGCGCGCTCCATCGCGGCGTCGGCGGCCGCCGCCGGGCTCGCTGATCAGGTGGAGGGGTTCGTTCTCCAGCCGATGATCAAGATAGACAATGGTCTTGAGCTGTTCGCCGGCCTCTCGGTCGACAAGGTTTTCGGCCCAACGATTGCCTTTGGCGCCGGGGGCATCGGCGTCGAACAGGTGGATGATATCGCAGTCGGTTTGCCGCCGCTCGACGACGGTTCGGCGACCGATTTGATAAATGCAACCCGAATAGAACGTCTGCTGCATGGCTTTCGTCACATCCGGCCCGCAAATCTGAACATTGTCAAAAGCGTTCTCCTGGCTTTGTCGCAAATGGCTGTTGATTTCCCGTTCGTTCGTGCGTTCGACATCAATCCGCTGTCGGTCGGACATCAAACCGCCATTGCGATCGATGCGCGCATAGAGATTGATCCTTCTCGGCTGCATGATGCGGTGCCAAACCGCAGCCTTGTCATCAGGCCATACCCGAGCGAATGGACGAGACAAATCAGTGTGGGCGGTCAGGACTTCGTCTTCCGCCCAATCCGCCCCATGGACGCCAAGGCCTATGCGGCCATGCTCGAGTTGACAGCGGGGGACGACTTGCGAATGCGGTTCTTTGGACAGGCAAAACTCTCCCAGGCGGCGATCGTTCGCATGACCCATATCGATTACGAACGGGAGATGGCATTAATAGCGATCGATCGCGGCGGCGGGATCGTCGGTGTCGCACGGCTCGCCACTGATGTCAGCAGAGAGTGGGGCGATTTCGGTCTGTTGGTCCGAAGCGATTGCCAACATATTGGCTTGGGAACCGCTCTCTTGCGGCAGCTTCTGGAGTTTGCGGGCGCCGAAGGATTACAAGAGGTGCGAGGTTTGGTTCTTGCCCACAATCACAAAATGCTGGCCTTGTGCCGGAAAGCTGGCTTCGAGATCATGACATCGCCTCATGACGCGACCTTTTTGCAGGTAAGGCTGCGGTTGTCGGGCTACTGTCGATCAACAGACAAAGCTGTATTGCGCACATCCGAGGCGATCGATGCAGCTTCCGCCACTTCGTAATGCTGCACTTGCCAACATTTGTCGCACCGAGGTTCTTGTCATACCAAGTTATTGACAGAGCGCAATGACACGACGCCGAGACAGATCATCATTTGAGGCTGAGGTTCAACCTCAGCAAATCCAACCAATTTGGAGAGATGCGATGAATGATCTCAGTTTACGCCAGGATGTGCTTGACGAGTTGGAGTTCGAGCCCAGTATCGATGCGTCCAATATCGGCGTCGCGGTGGAAAATGGTGTCGTCACTCTAACGGGACACGTGAATAGCTATGCCGAGAAATCCGCCGCGGATGCAGCAGTCAGACGCGTCAGAGGTGTGCGCGCCATCGCCCAGGAAATCGAAGTTCGATATGCCGAGCGGAAAAAGCATGCCGACGATGAAATCGCGGCCCGCGCACTCGATATTCTCGAGTGGGACACGGCGCTCCCCGAAGGGGTCATCGATGTCGAAGTTCAGCGTGGATGGGTGACGCTTTCAGGTGAAGTGCGGTGGCATTTTCAACGGATAGCGGCGGAAAACGCTGTAAAAAAGCTTGGCGGGGTCGTGGGAGTCACCAACCTTCTGACCATTCGCCCGGCTGCTGCGGCTTCCGACATCAAGCGCCGGATTGAAGGCGCATTGCGACGCTACGCCGAAGTTGAAGCCAGCCGCATCCGGGTCAATGTCGTTGATGGGCGAGTCGTATTGGAAGGCGGTGTGCATGCCTGGACGGAGCGTAGTGCAGCCGAACAGGCGGCTTGGTCGATAGCGGGGGTCACCGCAGTTGAAAATCACTTGTCTATCGGTTGAAAATCGCTGACGTGGCGGTAACGCCACGTCACCCCCAAAGCAGTTTGACAGTGAGTGCAATGCGATCTTGTGTACAGAATTGCGAGAAGACAGAAAGATGGAGCGACCTACCATTCGTGAAAAGCTATGTCGTTCTGATGTCTACGACTGCATCATCGCAGCGCTATTCGCAAAACAAGCCATTCGGCCAACGGTCCAGTTGGTCAGCTCCATATGGTCACGGTTGTCTTCGTGATAAATCAAATCGGTTCGATGCGGCAGACGCCGTTTGCCTCGGCTGTAGTGTCCCCAAAAACGCAGAGACATTTGAAAAATAGGCAAAGCGCTGATGCGCTTTGCCTGTGTGGGCATCACGTTGCCTTGATGATGACTTTCCGCTCGTTTTTCTGTGCTTCCGCAGTCTTGGGAAGAGTTACTATCAAAACGCCATTGTTGAACGAGGCTTCGATCTTGGATGCGTCGACGCTTTGGGGTAGCTGGAAACTGCGCTGGTAGGATCCATACCGGCGTTCGGAAAGGTAATATTCCTTTTCCTTCTCTTCCTTGGTTTCCTGCTTTTCGCCTTTGATCGTCAGCGTGTGATTGGCGACGCGTACGTCAAGGTCCTTGGGTTCGATGCCGGGCAACTCGGCCGAGATTTCGTACGACTTTTCCTTTTCCACGACATCGACAGCGGGTGCTGCGATTGAGGGGAAGGATTTGCCAAGCGAAAGGCGGCCGAATGGGCGGTGCCAGAACGTGGGCGTGAGATCATCGAATAGGCGATCGATTTCCGTACGCAAACTCTCGAAGGGCGACCAACCGATGTCCGGGGTCCTGGGTTGTTTTTCTTCCGTCTTGACGGGTAGCTTCGTTGCTGTATCGGCCATCTTCATTCTCCTCATGTTTGAAAGATGGAGCGGCGCCGGCTCCGGCCTCACCGCTTCAACCGCTGGCAGTCGTGTTATGTGCCTGCAGTGAGAACAGCAAAGCCGATTGACGGGCATCCGACATTGATCGCCGTCAAACACCGATGCGGTATATTAGTTTTGATGCATATCAATGACCCCTACTGCCTTCCGTTAGAAATTTGCATCCAGCCCTTAGGAGATCGGAGCATGTTTGAAGATCGAACGGAAGCGGGGCGGAAGCTCGCAAAAGTGCTCCGTCACTATCGCAATCGCCATGTCGTTGTTCTCGGGCTGCCTAGAGGCGGTGTTCCGGTGGCGTTTGAAATTGCCAAAGTTTTGCACGCGCCCATGGACATTGTTTTTGTGCGGAAAGTCGGCCTTCCCTGCGCGCCGGAGGTTGCTATGGGCGCGGTTGTGGATGGCACCCATCCCCATATCTATAGGAACGAGGCGGTCATCCGACGCGTCCGCGTCACGGAAGAAGCCTTTCAGTTTGCGGCTGAAGAAGAGTTGCGGGAGATCGCCAGAAGAAAGGCTGTATTTAAGGATGTTCTGCCTCGCTGCGACATACGGGGCAAGACTGTTATTTTGGTTGACGATGGCTTGGCGACCGGCTCGACAATGGAAGCTGCCCTGTCGGCGATCAAAGGGAACGGCGTTGGCCGTACCGTCATTGCCGTTCCCGTCGCGCACTTCTCGGCAATATCCGCGCTCAAAAACGACGCAGATGAAATCATCTGCCTGGAGACGACGCACTTCTTCCGGGGCGTCGGCGACTTTTACAACCATTTTCCTCAGCTCTCCGATGACGATGTGGTCGGATATCTCCACTCACAAATGCTTGCCCAGGATTTGGGATTAAGCCCATGAAGAACTCCCCCGCAACGCCAACGTGCCGACCGCTAGCCGGGCGTTGCTCGGAGGCGCACCGATATTTCAGGGTACCGAGGAGCGCCCGCCAGGCGTGCCCTCATGGGCAGAAAACGAAGGCCGCCGTAGATTGTGATCCGGAATACGTGCCCCCTACGACCCGCCTCAGAACCTCGCGCGCGGGCCCTGACATCGGAGGTGCCATATGAGACAGGCACAGGATTCTCTTCGCTGGTTGCGCTGGCTGGTGCTTGATCATCTACTTTTGATCGTTGTAGTTCTGATGATTGCTGCAGTATTCAGTGTGCTGTTCTTGCGCTCAAAAAGCGAGTTGGATCATCAAAATTATGAACTCCAGCGCTCGATAGAGCGATCGGTATAGTGACCTCAACAGCCGACGTAAGGCTAGCCTCTGATTTTATCGAGACATACTGCTGTCGTCAGGGCTAGCGCTTGGATTTCAGTTTTTCGTGAAAGACCTTTTTCATACGCGTCGGTCATACCACGCCGCGCCGCGTAGTCACCCTGTCCGGCCCGCTACGTGATGCGGAAGGCGCCCGACACGCTTTAATGTCTCCAACTCATCCGATCCCGCAAACGGGGGCGACTGTGTTCGCCTGCTTGAGCTGTCGACGTTCCATCAAAAGAGCCTTGCATTACGGAGAGATGATAAGCCTGTTGCCGCGCCGGATTGCGCGGCAGTAAAAGGCTTCGAAGTTTAGGTTTACACGACACAGGTTGAACGACCTAAAAACACATTGATGCGCCTTAAGCGTGATGTTCGCTGACGGATTTCATCAAAAGGTCGGTCAGAGGTTTACTGCCGCAATGCGAAATTTCGCCGATGCTCAGCATGCCAACCATTCGGTTTTTGGCGTTCATCACGGGCAGCCGTCGGATTTTATGGTTTCTCCATCATGTGCACGGCCTCTTCAATCCGATCGGTAGCATGACAGAATGTCGCGCCAGGCGACATCACTTCGCGCGCTGTAAGCATTGATATGTCGTGCCCATCTGCGAGGGCGCGCAAAGCCAGATCCCGATCGGTGATCATGCCGATCATCCGGTCGTCTTCGACAACGGGAATTGCTCCGATGTCTTCAGTCTTCATGATTTTCGCGAGGTCCTTGACCGGCATCGTCGGCGCAACTGACCGAACCTCTTTGTGCATCGCCTCGGAAACATGCATTGCTATTTCCTCCTTCAGCAACAACGACGACTACAGATTTCCACGATATGGTCCCTGCAGCATTGATGCTGGTCAATGTATGAATGAAGCGAAGCATTTGATCGGCTGAAATGTGCCTATCTTTCAGAACCTGTTGTTTGGCGTCTGAGGCGGCCCATTCAGTGTTCGCTTTGTTCGACCTATAGAGCGGCTTCGGGATGAACGGCGCTTTCCTTCGCATCATCGGGTATTTCCGTCATCGTCGCTTCTGTAAGCAGCAAGACACTGGCTACTGAGACGGCATTTTCGAGCGCGACCCGGACGACCTTCGTGGGATCGACAATGCCTGCGGCAAACATGTCGGTATAGACCTTCTTCTCCGCATCGTAGCCAAACGTGCCATTGCCCTCCAAGACTTTCGCCACAACGACGCCTCCATCGGTCGAGGAGTTTTCCGCTATCTGACGGATCGGTACCTCCAGGGCACGCTTTAATATCTGTACGCCCGTCCGCTCGTCGCCTTCGCAACGCTCCTCTTCGGTGGCGATTGCCTCTGCACAGCGCAGCAGACCCAGACCACCTCCCGGCAATATGCCCTCGGCGACCGCTGCTTTGGTCGCATTGATGGCGTCATCGAGGGCCTCTTTCTTGGTTTTCATTTCCGCCTCGGTGGCCGCACCGACTCTTATGACCGCGATCCCGCCCGATAGCTTTGCCAGGCGCTCCCTCAATTTTTCCTTGTCGTAATCGCTTGAGGTCTCGTCAATTTCGCGGCGAAGCTGATCGATGCGCGCCGCAATCGCTTTCTTGTCACCTGCACCACCGACAATGGTGGTCGTGTCCTTCGTGATAACCACCCGGGCCGCATGACCGAGCTGGTCGAGCGTTACCGCCTCGAGCTTGATGCCGAGGTCTTCCGACAGAACCTGTCCACCTGTCACGATCGCGATATCCTGCAGCATCGCCTTTCGCCGATCTCCGAAACCGGGTGCCTTGACCGCGCAATTGCGAAATGTGCCGCGGATCTGGTTGACGATCAGTGTCGCTAGAGCTTCTCCTTCGACATCCTCGGCAACGACCAGCAAAGGCATGCTCGCTTTTGCAATGGATTCGAGCAGGGCAACGCAATCGTTGAGCGCGTTGAGCTTGCGGTCGACAAGAAGGATCGCGGCTTCCTCCAAGACGATTTCCATGCGTTCGCTATCGGTCACGAAATAGGGCGACAGAAAACCGCGATCGAATTGCATGCCCTTGACGACTTCGAGCACGGTTTCCGTTGTCTTGGATTCCTCGACCGTGATGACGCCGTCATCACCAATTCTTTCCATTGCATCGCCAATCAAGGTGCCGATCTGCGCATCGTTATGTGCTGAGATCGTTGCGACTTGCACTTTTTCGCGCTTGTCGGTGACCGGTCTGCTGTTTTGTTTGAGCAGGCCGACGGCGCATGCGAGCGCTCGATCCAGGCCACGTTTGATTTCGATGGCACTGGCGCCGGCCACGACATTGCGCAACCCGTCGGAGAAGATGGCCTGAGCCAAAACCGTTGCCGTGCTGGTTCCATCTCCGACGATGTCGCCGGTTTTTTCAGCAGCCTGGCGGAGCATGCGCGCACCGAGATTTTCTTCGGGATCCTTGAGGTCGAACTCCTTCGCAATTGTGACGCCGTCATTGCAGACGAGCGGAGTTCCCCATTTTTTCTCGATGAGGACGGCCTTCGATCGCGGGCCAAGCGTAACACGCACCGCGTCGGCGAGTTGGGTAGTGCCTCTAAGGATTTTCTCTCGCGCGGCCGAGCGAAACAAAACTTGTTTATGCGCCATGACGTCACCTCCATGTCGGCAACCTACGCGCAGGCGCCCGGTTGGGCATTGATCCCAATCAAAACGTGGACCGATACTGGCTTGCGTGCCAATCGGATCGGAGGCGATGCTTTTTCAATTCGAGAGAAAGAGATTTACGCAGGAATTGTGAAGCAGAGAACGCGTGGCGCCTCCAAAGATCCATTCTCTGAAGCGGCCATGGTCGTAGCCGGGGTGGGCGCACCCCGATCCCATGATGAGGTGGTTACAGTCGTGACGCTTTGATCTTGGTCAAAGTCAAAATGAATGGATTGAGGGATAGTTGCGTCAGTGATGTTGGCTTTGCCGCATGCGATCTCGGCGGCGTGCCATTGCCCCGCCATCGTCCCGCCGTGTGACGGCCGACGCAGTGGCCAAAATTACCTCGAAAGGCATCGGTGAGGTGTCGCAGGTGCATCGTCGGAACAGCACATAAAGCCCATTCCGAAGAGGTTCAAATACATGAGGGCGAAACGAGAAGGAGAAAGAAATGTTATCGGTAAAACAACGACATGCAGCCATACTTGCTGCTGTGATCGCATTCTCGGGAGCAGATCTGGCGTTCGGACAGACGTCGCCCGATATGACGGACGGCATGGCGCAGAGTGAGGGAACCGCGCCTTGTGGATATGGCACGATGCCGCGCGGAATGATGGGGATGAACATGATGAGGCCCGGCATGATGTCAGGCATGCCGATGGCCATGCGAGGGCACATGATGCAGATCATGTTTGCGATCGCCGATACCAATGGCGATGGCGCGCTTTCCTTCGACGAAGTGATGGCGATCCACAAGCGCATCTTCGATCTCGTGGATGCCAACAAGGACGGTAAAGTCACGATCGAGGAGATGCAGGCATTTATGCACCAATAGCCGGAGGCGCGCAGGCGTCGCATCTCCGGCGGTTGCATATCGCTTGGAGATCGATCGAGAGCAGTGATCGGACGCCTGTTGCGGCTCGATAGCCCCAACAAGGGAGTGGCCAGCATGACGTATATCCCGTCTCAAACGTTCCCGGATGCTGCTCGACAGGCGGAAGTTTGGGTGGCGGAGCTTGCGGAACAGCTTCATTGCGAACTGCGGCAGGCTTACGACGTACTGCGGTCGGTTTTGCATGCCGTCCGTGATTGCCTCTCGCTGCAGGAGGGCGTTGATCTTGCCAATCATTTGCCGGTGCTCCTCCGCGGCCTATTCTACGAGAATTGGCATCCGACCGATGCGAAGCGCGCTCAAGCTCGAGCTGATCTGACCGTTGAAGTTTCCAAACGCCTGAAACAGGTCGAATTTGATGCTAAAAAGGTGTTGGAGGAGTTTTTCAAACTGCTCGAACATCGGCTGAATCCGAAAGGGCTCGCCAAGCTCGACATGATGCTTTCCGAGTCATGGGTTATTGGTGAGCGTCGCTCCGAGAAGCTCACCGGTACCGACATCGACGGAATTGGAAAGGATCCGACACCCCTCATTAAACAGGAACTTAGCTTCAGGGAGACAGTCCATGCGGGCAATGGTGATGGAAAAGGTTGGCGCACCGTTGCGCATGATGGAACGGCCGGATCCTGTGCCCGGAAAGGACGAGCTTTTGGTGAGTGTCGAGGCTTGTGCTATCTGTAGAACGGATTTGCATGTGTTTGACGGCGATCTGCCCAACCCTAAACTTCCGCTCATTCCCGGCCATGAAATCGTCGGCATTGTCGAAGGGGTTGGGAAAAACGTGTCTCCAGCAAGGATAGGGCGAAGGGTCGGCGTGCCCTGGCTTGGCCATTCTTGCGGCGAGTGTTCTTTCTGCCTGAGGGGGCAGGAGAATCTCTGCGACGAGCCCTTATTTACGGGCTACACCCGTGATGGCGGCTTTGCCACCCATACGGTCGCGGATGCTGATTTCGCCTTCGACCTCGATGAGGAGGCCGATCCCGTCGCTCTGGCTCCGTTGATGTGCGCAGGTCTCATTGGCTGGCGCTCGCTGAAGCAAGCTGGCGATGCGAAGCGCATTGGACTCTATGGCTTTGGCGCGGCCGCGCATATCATCTGCCAAGTTTGCCGGTGGCAAGGAAAAGAAGTCTATGCGTTTTCACGACCCGGAGATGACACTGCCAAGCAGTTCGCGCTTAGTCTCGGCGTGAAGTGGGCAGGCGGTTCCGATCAATCGCCTCCGGTGCTCCTCGATGCGGCAATCATCTTCGCTCCCGTCGGCGAGCTCGTTCCTGCTGCGTTGAAGGCGATCCGAAAAGGCGGGCGCGTGGTCTGCGGCGGCATTCACATGAGCGATATCCCAACAATGCCCTACCGCCTGCTGTGGGAGGAGCGAAGCATCATATCCGTCGCAAACCTTACGCGTCAGGACGCCCGTGAATTCTTCCCGATTGCTCGCGAGGCGATGGTCAAGACGCATACGAGCGTTTATCCCCTTGCCGAAGCCAACGCGGCCGTTGCCGACTTGCGGGCGGGCCGAGTGAGCGGCGCAGCCGTGCTGAAGCCAGAGTAGTGGCTTGGGCATGATATTCTCATATGGGAAGCATGGTTCTTGCAACGAGCGTCAGGTGACATGGACCGGCTCCTTCGATTTCTCCGATCGTCGGAATGGCAAAGCATTCTCCGCTTCTTCGGCAATCCCGGATTGTTGTCAACATAGTTCATCCCCCTGCCTTGCCTTAGACGGCGTCGTCTTGAAGCGCTCTTTTGATTCTGCGTAGAATGACGGCGCGTCTCTTTTGGTCGGCAGCCTGGCGTAGCTTCTCCTCAAGATCCAAAATGACGGATTGATAATCATTATGCCAATCGCGATGCCCAACCTCGTCCGCCGTCAGACGCGGCGGAGGTGCGGCAGCGCCGAGTTCGACGGCACCGGATTTCGTAAGGCGATATCCACTGTCAAGCGCGGGTCTAAAGATGGTTGGCACGGATGCTCGTCCAGATAGTCGGCTCTTCAATTGATCGATCGCCGCCGGCTCGCCATGGACGAGGAACAATCCTGATCGGATCGGCTCCCGCCCCGTAATCCAATCCACCAGTTCGGTTGCATCGGCGTGGCCGCTATAGGCTTCCAGCGATTTGATCGCGGCCCGCACGACGATTTCCTCGCCCTGTATCTTTACCGTGCGTGCACCATCCTGAAGTATGCGCCCCAAGGTTCCTTCAGCCTGGAACCCGACAAGCAAGACAGTGCCCTCATCACGCCACAGCCAATTTTTCAAACGATGCCGGATACGGCCGGCCTCGCACATGCCACTCGCGGCGATGACGATATAAAACCCGTGAATGAGATCGATTGCCTTCGACTGCTCGGCGCTCTCCGTGAAGCGTATATTTTGTGAGTTCAGCGCTTTCTGAAGTAGTTCACCGTTGGGAAGCGATGGAGCATGACGCTTAAAGATAGCGGTTGCCCGCGATGCCAGCGGAGAATCGATGATGATCGGAGTACGCGGCAACTTGCCTGTCTCCATCAGTGCATAGAGATCGGCGAGGAGCTCCTGCGTACGCTCGACAGCGAAGGACGGAATAAGGAGGGCGCCATTAGGATGATAGGCCCGACTGACGATCTCTCGAAGTTGCTGCCGTCGGCCTTCTTGTGAAGCTTCATCACGTTCTCGGTCGCCATAAGTGCTTTCGCAGATAACGTAATCGAGATTGTGAGGCGCATCCGGGGGATATTCCAACAATTTGTGCTCAGGGCCAACGTCGCCGGAAAAGAGGATGCGGATCGGGCCGTCGTCAGCGGTTAGTTCGACTTCGACCGAAGATGAACCCAGCAGGTGACCCGCATCCCAGAAGCGAAACCGAAGCCCACCCTGTCCCTCTTGCCATTCTTTGTAAGAGACGGCGCGGAACTGCGTCATGGCGGCGCGCGCATCGGCGACCGTGTAAATTGGTTCTATCGCAGCATGTGAGCGATGACGGTTTCGTCGATTGAGCTGTTCGACCTCCATTTCCTGAATGTGTCCGCTGTCTTGCAGCATAATTGTGCAGAGGTCGACCGTGGCGGCAGTGCAATAGATCGGACCATCGAAACCCGCTTTGACAAGCTTCGGCAGAAGGCCCGAATGGTCGATATGGGCATGGGTCAGGATAACTGAATGAATTGACGAAGGTTCAAACGGGAATGGCCGGTAGTTCAGCTCTTTTTCCGTTTTTGAGCCCTGGAACATGCCGCAATCGAACATGGTTCGAAAGCCATTATGCTCCAGAACGAAACAAGAGCCGGTAACGCCGCCCGCTGCGCCATGAAAATGTAGGATAGGATCCGTCATCGCATCTCCCCGCGTAATGACCGATATTATGCTGGCCGTCAGCGTCCTGCTTTGAGGAAGATCAAGTTCAAAGCGTCGTTCTTTTCCGTTTTCGGCACTTCCAAGCTGAAGGAGTGGAGGAGCTGCAAGAGAAGCAACGTGTGAAACATCTTAACCGGGCAAAATCGAAGGCAGCGGACGGAACTCCGTTGTTGCCGAAACTCCGTCAGAGAGCGGCCGATGCCAGCGCGGGGCCTCGGACACGGTCTTATAGGCATGGAGATGGATCTCCTCGTATTTGATCGATCGCCAGAGCGTGTGAGTAGGGCCTCGAATTGCGATGCGCGACTAATATCATCCCGCGGTCACGCGAGCGTTCTGCTCCGGGTGACAAAGAAGGATGTCCGCGAATTCGAACCTTTACCGGGAACGGCCACGGCCTGACTGTTTGGCCCAACGCGGTAGGTATTCGGAAGGCACCTAGCTTGCGTAGAAACACGGCTGCTGTAATTCACATGATTGTCAGTTCCAACAAGCATCCTATACCCAATGAGTTGTGAAGCCATTGAGGACAATCTATGACGCAGCCGATACGTTCGAAATATAGCCCGTTACAACGTGTCCTTCATTGGACCATAGCGTTGCTGGTTTTCTTCAACCTTCTGTTCCCCGACGATATGAACGCGTGGCATCGCATCGTGCGACGCGGTGAGAGCCCATCGCCCGATGATGTTTCGGCCGCAAACGTTCATGCCTATGTTGGAATTATTATACTGGTGCTTGCGCTGGTACGTTTGGGCATTCGTTACACGCAAGGAGTGCCCGAGGAGACTGCAGGCGAACCCGCGCTATTTCGGATCGCGGCCCGATTAGCCCATGTCGCGCTGTATGTGTTGCTCTTTGCCATGCCATTATCCGGCATTGCGGCCTACTACTTTGGTATTGAGGCCATAGGCTCTGTACATGCGGGTATCCTGAAGGTCTTGCTATGGGCCTTAATCATTGCTCATGTCGCTGGTGCTCTGGCTCACCAGTTTTATTGGAAGACAGACGTCCTTCGGCGAATGACAATTGGCTAGAGACATACATTCGGGACATTTGTGGTCACGGTTTTCGGCAAGTGTATGGCTGATCGAAAATGGTTCAGCCGGGCAACGCCGAAGGCCGTGAATGGAACTCCATTGTTGCCGAAGCTCCGCCGCCGGGGAGATTTTCCAATTTCAACCTTCCGCCATGTGCGGCCATGGTTTCCGCGACTATGGAGAGGCCAAGCCCAAGGCCATCTTTTCGGTCACTTTTGCCTTCCTGAATAGCGACGTCGGCCAGTCGCCATTCGGGAAAACCGGGTCCTTCGTCGGTCACGCTGATCCCGGTTTCGAAAACCACGATAGTAATCAGACCTTCCGCAGGACTATGGTGCATGGCGTTCTCTACGAGATTGCGCAGAGCCCGGAAGATGTAATCGGCGGCGCCAGTGATGAAGACCGGCGTGTTTTTAGTCCGCAGCTCGATATTGTGCCCTGCATCAATGATCATGGGTGCCAGGTAGCGCGCGACATCAGCGGCCACATCGCAGAGGTCTACCACATCGTCCGACTCGTAGTGAAGGGTTTTGATCCTCACACGATCGACGAGTTGTGTGATGACGCGCTCAATGTCGTCGAAATCCCTTTCGACCGCGCGTGCGGTATCGTCTTGAGACAGGGAGAGCCGAGCCTTGGCGATCGCCAGAGGCGTTCGGAGTTCGTGTGCGAGCTGACCGGAGAATTGCTCCAGCGATAGAAACCCCGCTTGCAGGCGGTCCAGTGCTCCGTTGACCGATCTGATCAGCGCCAATACATCCTCGGGCATTTTGGCCTCGGTCAATCGCTTCGCGATGCTCGACGGGCCGATCGTCATTGCTTCCTGGGCTGCTGTGCTGAGTGGCCTCAGCGCAACAGCAAGTACGGCGACGTTCGTAGCCAGCAGCACGAGGACAAAGGGTATCCAGATCCAGGCGATATCGGCGACGAACTCCTCGAGAACGGAATCGAATATGACACGGTCTCGCGGAAAGGCGACCTGTATGAAGCCGGCGGCTGAATTGTCGCCGATCGGCAGCGTCATGCCGAAAAGGGCTTTTCGTCCATTGGAGGCCGGGAGCTGAAAATATTTTGTCCTATGGCCAAGGAGCGGAATGAGCGACTGCTCCAGACCTGAAGAATCAAGAATGTTCCCGTCCGCTCCGATGACGGCATATTCACCACGCAATTCTTTGATGCGCATCTTAAGCGCTGTAGCATGGATCCCGGTCAGAGCTGGATCGGTCAACAACTCCTTGCGCAGGTCCTTGGCAAAGGTCGAAAGCGTTTCTTCTCGGAACTCGTCATTCGAGGACTTGAAGCGCATATAAAGGAAGAGCACGCTGGCAGCAATGGCAACCATTGCGACGATCGACATCGCCAAGACAAGCCGCCTTAGCAGTGTAAATCGCGCCCTTTTCATGGACGCTTTTCCGTCAGCATGTAGCCGATACCGCGCATGTTGTGAATATCAGCCGTCGAACTCGCACCCAGAAGCTTCTTTCGTAGCCGGTGGATCAGCACTTCGATCGCATTGGAGCTTACCTCGTCTCCGTATCCGTAAAGAGCCTCTTCCACCTCCGCTTTTGACAAAACGTGGTTGGGACGCCGGAGGAAAAGATGGAGCGCTGCAAATTCTCGACGACTGAGTTGCAGCTCGGCACCTCCGACCGAGGCGGCATGCTGGGTCGGGTCAAGCGCCACATTGCCGAGTTGGAGCACCGTGCCATATCGTGGTTGGCCGCGACGCATGACGGCACGCAGCCGCGAGACCAGAACGCCCATCACAAAAGGCTTGCAGAGATAGTCGTCCGCGCCCCGATCGAGAGCATCGATAATGGAGCTCGACGCGTCGCGTGCCGTCAGAATGAGCAAGGGCGTTGACGGGGAAATCCTCCTAAGGGGCTCGATCAGCGTCAGACCATCGCGATCAGGAAGGCCCAGATCGAGTACTATGGCGTCGTAGTCGACCGTGGCGGCAGCTTCCTCGGCATCGAGCGCCGTATTGACGTTGTCGATGGTAAAGCCATGCGCGCGCATGGCATCGCTCGTCACGGCAGCAAGCTTGGCGTTGTCCTCAACGAGCAAAACACGCATGATCTGCTCTCTACCATGTTTCTGGCGCGCGGTACGGCGCGGTTTTGGAAAACGTGATCTCGGCAAGCCGACCGGTACGACTCTGTTGCTGCTTGAAGGTGGCCCCGTGCAGGGCGGCGATCCGTTGCACGATCTTCAGACCAATGCCCAGCCCATCGCCGTGTTCGGGAAGCTGGCGATCCTTGGAGCAGTTTGCGAGACTTAGATCTTCGACCTGAACCCCCCGGGCGATGACACGTACGATGATATCGGTGCCAGTCGGGGTGTGCTTCACTGCGTTCTCGATGAGATTGCGGATACTATCTTTCAAGAGAGTTTCTACACCAAGGACGATGGTTGTTTCCGTCTGAACCTGCAGTTCCAGAGTGTGGTTGTTCTGATAGACCCATGGGGCAAGCTGTTCGACAACTTCGGTGCAGATCTGCGCGAGGTCCACATTCGCGAACATGCCATGGTCGAAACTGTCGAGACGGGCAAGCGCGGTCAACTGGCCAACGAAAGCCGCCAGCTCATCGAGATCGGCTTCCGCTTTGCGCGCTCGAAGATGATCAATTCGGCTGAGTTCGAGCTTGATTGCCGCGAGCGGCGTGCGAACTTCATGTGCAATGCCCGTCGTCAGCAGCTTTTGCGATTTCATAAGCTCGCCGACACGTTGAAACGCCCTATTCACCGCCTCGGCCAGATGCGCAATCTCGAGCGGCATGCCCTTTACAGAGAGATGAGATCGAGCATCCATCGGGTCGATGGCATCCGCCGCAATGGCCGCCGCATGGACAGGCCGCAACGCCCAGTGAACTGAAAGAAGCGTGGCGCCCAGAACCAGGACCAGAAGTATGCTCATCGGCACGATCATATGTTCTCGTACCTCGTTCCAGAAGACGTTGGAGACGACATTTTCTGGATCTCCCATCGATGCGACGTCGACGAAATAGTTTTTGCCATTGATGGCGAACGCACGCCCTCCGACCAGCGTCAAGGGCTTGCCGGGCGTCACGGTCCTGAGCCAGAAGTCGGGCGGCCTGATGTCGGCGGGCAAAAAATGCCGTTCGCATTCATTGTCACACGATGCGAAGATTACCCGCCCATCGGCATTGCGGATGCGTGCGACATAGCCCGTATCGGGCTTTCCATATCTATCCTTCAGTCCTGCGGGGAGCTGATAGGCTGGTTCCCCACCAATATTGCCGATACCGGAGGCGAGGCGGTCAGTCTCTTGCTCGACAAAAAGCCGGGAAAGCTCTCCGACATTCCAGTAGTAGTCAGAAAAGACGACGGCGAGCTGAACGAGCATAGCAAGTACCGCAAAGAAGACGATCCTGCGGGTGAGGATGGTCGCAAGGGCCGGGCTTGGCGTGCTCACGGTGAAGCCTCGCGCAGCATATAGCCAACGCCGCGAACCGTCTCGATCTTAGCGTTCGTCGATCGGCCTTCCAGCTTCTTGCGCAATCGCGAAATGGCAAGCTCGATGGCATTGGAACTGCGCTCCTCGCCGAACTCGGAGACGGCGTGCTCAAGGCGGCGCTTGGAGACGACCTTGCCGGCGTCACGCATGAGAAGTTCCAGCAAGGACTTTTCCGAAGGCATCAAGGCCAGGTCGGCGCCATCATAACGCACCTGCCTCGACGTCAGGTCAAATTCCAATTTTGCGAATTCGAGCGTCGGCATGAGCGCGGAGGGCGACCGCCGCATCAGGGCCCGAATGCGGGCCAGGAGTTCGCCATTGTTGAACGGCTTTGTGAGGTAATCGTCGGCTCCTGCGTCCAAGCCGGCGATGCGTTCATCGATGGCGTCGCGTGCCGTAAGAATTAGCACCGGGATCTGATGTTTGTCTGAGCGGATCGATTTCAAGAAGGCGAGGCCATCCGCGTCCGGAAGGCCAAGATCGAGAAGGAGGAGGTCATAGCCAGCCGATTCCAGTGCAAGGCGCCCTTCCTCCGCAGTGCAGAAGGCATCGATCCGCCAGTCTGCCTCGCGGATCGTCTCCGAGACCAACTCCCGCAGGCGTGGGCTGTCTTCAACCAGTAGAATCCTCATGCCCTTTTTCGTCCCGTCACCATAGACCAAACGAGATTTTCCCGATGTCTCCAGCTTTCGATCAGTGCAGCGGCTGCGTGGATGAAAGCAAGCACCATGATGCTATTTGCGATGACGCCATGCAATTCCTCCAACCACTTATCGCCCCAAAAGGCATCGAGCGTCGTCATCCATCCCGTCAGGCAGGTCGCAGCCAGTAGAGCCATCAATAACAGCATCATAACGGATGCGAGCGGATTGTGGCCGATGGACCGGCTTTTGCGACCATCGACGATATCGAATATATGACCCATAACTTTGGCCGGCGTTGGGAAAAAGTCGGAAAAGCGCGCATGCTTGGTTCCGACAAACCCCCACAGCACGCGGATGGTCAAGGCGACCGCCACGGTGTAGCCGGTCATGCGATGCCAATATCGTCCTTCTTCGAGGATGAAGAGATTGAGCACGCAGGCCGACACAACGGTCCAATGGAAGAGGCGCACGACCGGATCCCAGACCTTGATCGTCGCGGACGGAGCCAAGTCGTTTTCGTTGGTCGTGATCTCCGTCATGGCTCAATCCCCGATTTCGGCTTTGACGATGGCGCCGGTGACCGGATTGAAGTAGACCTCTGCGCGCTTGCCGTCCTTGTCCTTGCCGTAGATTTCGTAACAGTTACCAGTGACCTGGAAGGTCCTGACCTTATAACCTTGCTGATCGATTTTGGATTTCATGGCGTCTTGCGACATCCACGCAGATTTGGGCTCTTTCGTGCAGCTAGGGCTCGCATGAGCCAGCGCCGGAGCTGCTGCGGCGACGGCGACGGAAATCAGCATCTTAAAGTTCATTGGATCATCCTTTTTGCACATTGAAGTTGTTGGTGACGAAAGATCACTAATGTAGCGAAGCTGTCCGTTTGCTGTCGGCGGGCGAAGATTGTGCGGGACGGCAAGGCAATCCAATGCAGGGGTATTGAAACGCAGCGCATTTCCAGTGTGGCGATGAGCTGTTAAATTCCTTCTTCTTGCCGGAATCTTGTAAGCGTCCCGTAAGTCGGGCTGAACAGTGTCTGCTCCGAAAGCACGGTCATGAGGCCGTTGCCGCCGGAGTGGAGCAGGGCATGAATGAACAGAAGCCGGACAACCGGCCGCTAAAGGTCTTTTTGATTAATCTTGATCGCGCCGGTGATCGGCTTACCGCAATGCAGGAGAAGCTGGATCGGGTTGGATTGCAGTTTGAGCGGGTTGCCGCCGTTGACGGCGAAATACTCGACTTTCCGCTTGCGGAATTCAGCGAACGCTCCTTTCGTTTCATGCATGGTCGGCGCCGCAATCCGGGGGAAATCGGCTGCTATCTAAGCCATGTGGAATGCGCCAGGCGCCTGCTTGTCTCCGAATGCGAGTTTGCCCTCGTTTTGGAGGACGACCTCGAATTTCCCGAGGATTTGACCGAGCTTCTGCAGGCAGCTCTTGATGCTGGCTCAGCATGGGACATTTTGCGGCTATCAACGGTCAATCGTGGTAGGAAATTCAGCTTCGCCAAATTGACGGAAAAGCGAAGCCTCGCGATTGCGCTGACCCGCGAAAAGGGATCCGGCGCCTATCTCATCAATCGGCGTGCGGCGCATTGGTTCGTCGAAAAGCTGCTGCCGATGAGATTGCCTTTCGATCTCGCATTCGACGTCGAATTTTTCGACGGCCTGAAATCAGCGTTTGTCTCGCCGGTGCCCATCGACCAAATGATCGGATTGCCTTCGCAAATTCAGTCAAAACGTCGTCGCTATCACAGATCGCGGTGGCATTACCTTACTGTCTTGCCTTATCGGGCATTCATCGAAGCAAGTCGCCTGTTCTTCCGGTTATGGCGATTGTCAGTTGCTTTTGTCCACGCCTTTGCTGCGGCGTTGTGGAAGAGCGATGAGATAGGCTCCGGCGTGGCTCAGTTCCCGCGAAATGCGGTGAAACAAGCTGGCGACACGCAATGAAGCTTGGCGTGTACGTCATCAATCTCGACAGTTCCATCGAACGTTGGCGAGCGATCCGCGCTAAAGCGGATCAATACAGCATGCCTATGATGCGTGTGGCGGCCATCGACGGTCGCCAGTTGTCGCAGCGGGAGTATGGCGATGTGGATTGGAAAAGTTTTTTTCGGCATGGCGGACGCCTAATCCTGGCAGGCGAATATGGCTGCTATCGCAGTCACATCAAATGTCTTTCGATGCTTGTCGAAAGCGACTTCGATGCCGTGATCGTCATGGAGGACGATGTTGAGGTTACGGCAGACCTGATTGAGAGAACGAACTCGATCTTGAATGCAGTCCGCAATGCTGACGTCATAAAACTCTTCAATCATCGCTGCCGGGGCTTCCGGCACATGGCGACCAGCGCTCTTGGAGATGAAATCGGCCGCTGCCTCCACGGTCCTCAGGGGTCCGCAGCCTGCTATGTCATCACGCGACTTGGAGCGGAAAAGATGCTGTCCGCCTTACAGCGCATGGCCTTTCCCTTCGACGTCGCGCTGGAAAGGGGATGGCACCACGGGTCGAACGTACTCACCACGAAACGGAACCTCGTGAGCTTGATGACGCACAGCAGGGAAAGCCTGATCGGCCACAGAACCGACTACAAACGAGTCAAATTCTTCGGCCCGAAACGTTTGCCGACCCATGCTCTACGCGCCGTAGAGTATTGGCGCCGTATTCGATACGCCCTGGAACTGTAAACGGACGACCCATCGCCGGTTAGTAAACTAATAGAAAACCACCCCCATTTTCCTTAACCGGCTCGAAGGGCATTGAAGATGACGGCGACGTCGATGATTTCCTGCAAAAGAGCGCCTTGAATGGGACTAAGGTATCCGCAACCGGCGGCGATCATGGCGGCGACTGAGAGCCCTATGCCGGCGTAGACACTCTCAAGTGCAATCCGGCGCGACCAACGTGCAATTTCGATCGAGGTTGCGACGAGCTGCAGATTGTCTCGTAGAAGGACGACATCGGCCGCCTCGGCTGCGGCGGCGAGATTCCCGCGGCCGACGGCCACCCCGACAGAGGCAGCAGCAAGCGCTGGAGCGTCGTTGACGCCGTCGCCAATCATCATCACGTGGCCGTGGTTCAATTCGTCTTTAACAGCTTCGACCTTCTGGGCAGGTGCGAGTTCTGCTCTGACGAAGTCGAGACCTAGCGCTTGGCCAACTGCTTTTCCGACAACGTTCCTGTCCCCCGTGGCCAGCGAAATGCGCTTAATTCCAAGCCCTCTTAAACTCTCGACCACTGCCAAAGCATCGGTTCGGATCGGATCTTGAAAGATAAATGCTCCCGCATAATGCCCGTCGATAGCAACGTAAGCCATGGCAGTTCCCACTGCATGTTCCGGCGGTTGCATGAGTCCGCATCTGGCTGCAATAAAATGCTTGCCGCCGATCGCTACCCGGTGATTGCCAACATATCCCTCAATGCCTTCCCCTGGGACTTCAGTCACGGTTGCCGGTATCGAAAGGACAAGTTTACGGCGTTTGGCTTCAGCGACCACGGCACGGGCAATGGTGTGAGCGGATGCCTGATCCAGCGATGCGGCCAGGCCCAGCAGTTCGTTTGGATCTGCGTTAGTATCAATGTGCCGTATCGTCGGTTGTCCGGTCGTCAGTGTTCCCGTCTTGTCGAATACGACCGCCCTGATACTTGCCAGAACCTCGAGAACGCTGGCGCCCTTTATAAGAATGCCGTTGCGCGATGCCTTTGATACACCGGCAACAAGCGCCACGGGAACAGCGAGAATGAGAGGGCAAGGGGTCGCAACGACAAGCACCGCCACTGCGCGCGTCGGCTCTCCTGATAAAAGGGCCGCCAGGATAGCGATTGCCAGCGTGATAGCGAGAAAGGCCAATGCATAGCGGTCGGCAAGCCTTGACATCGGAGCCTTTGAGCTGCGCGCTTGCGCGATGAGACGGACGATGCTGGCATATGTGCTCGCGGCCGCCGGGTGGGCGGCAATCATTTCGAACGCATCACCGATATTGGACGCGCCACTCATGATCATCTGTCCCGGATTGTGTCGCACAGGCAAGGACTCACCGGTCAACGCGGCTTCATTCAAGATGGCGTGACCGGTGTCAACGTGCCCGTCGACCGGAACGACATCCCCATTGCGAACGAGAAGTCTGTCTCCCGCCAGAACCTCTTCGATGGCGACATCGGCGAAGCCGGCGTCCGTCACCATCACCGCCAGACGCGGCACGCGCGACAGCAGTTCGGTCATCCCGCTTTCGGCGCGTGCTTGGGCATAGCTCTCCAGAGACTGTCCACCGGCAAACATCACCGCCACGATAGCGGCTGCGACATATTCGCCAAACCAGAGTGCAGCTCCCATTGCTAGAGCAGCAATAATATCCAGACCGAATTCTTTCTTGCGAAAACTGAGAAAGACGTCCACCGCCAGTGCGAACAGGACAACAGCGGTAGCGCTGATCAATGCCAGCACCGACCAGGAACCCAGACCGAACCAGGCGCATACAAGGCCTGTCCCGAGTCCCAGGACCGCAAGAACAAACAGCGGCAGGGACGAGGCCCTCTGCATCCGGAAAAGATCAATGGCTTGACCCGGATCGCGGTCGCATTCGAATTGGTCGGCCGCTTCAGACATAACTCGGTTCTGATTTCGCACGATCGGTCGATGCGCCCATCGCCATATCCAATACGACTCGGCCTTCCACTTGCCCCTGTTTGAGATTGGCGAAAACCTTGTTGATGTCTTCCAGCGGCGCACGGCTGATTGCGGCTTTCACCTTGCGGTCGGCAGCAAAGGCAATTGCCTCATCGAGATCCTGACGTGTTCCGACGATCGAGCCACGCAGGGTAATGCGCTTCAAGACGACGTCGAAGATTGGCGTTGCGAACTGTCCCGGCGGCAAACCGACCAAGCTTATCGTTGCCTTGCGACGCGCGATCGAAATCGCTTGTGAAAAGGCAGCCGGAGATACCGCCGTCACCAGGACGCCATGAGCGCCACCGCCAGTGACCTTCATCACTTCCGCGACCGCATCTGGCGTCGCGGCATTGATCGCGAAATCGGAGCCAGCCATCCGCGCAAGGTTGAGCTTTTCCGGTGCGATGTCGAGGGCGATTACCTTCAAACCCATGGCTTTTGCATATTGAATGCCAACGTGTCCGAGCCCGCCGACGCCTGATATGGCGACCCATTCTCCCGGCTGGGCTTCGGTTTCCTTTAGCCCCTTATAGCTCGTCACGCCAGCGCAGAGGATCGGCGCGATTTCGGCAAAATCGATGTGATTGGGAAGACGCGCGACAAAAGAGGCATCGGCGATCATGTAGTCGGCAAAGCCGCCGTTGCAGCTATAGCCGGTATTGTGCTGATGTTCGCACAATGTCTCCCAGCCGGATTCGCAATATTCACACCGCTGACACGCGTCGTGAAGCCAGGCGACCCCGACGGCATCTCCTTCTTTGAGATTTGTGACATCGGGACCAAGAGCGGCGACGACACCCGCCACCTCATGTCCCGGGATGAAAGATAAAATCGGACGAATAGGCCAGTCACCGTCGACAGCATGTAGATCGGTATGGCACACGCCACACGCCTTGACCTTGACGAGCACTTCTCCGGGACCCGGGATGGGTATCGGGACTTGTTCGATGACGAGTGGTTTGCCGAATGCCCTTACAACTGCCGCCCTCATCAACCTGACCATGGGAACCTCCGTTCATCGATAAGATAAGGTCGGCGACCACCATGCTCGCATCATCGGCCCTCGCATTGATCTGAAACAATGACGGGTGAGCCCAAGCGCATTTGACTAGCGACGAGGTATGAGGGCGGTATCTGGAGGCGAACGCTTATGACGGGCGAATATACACTTCATACGATACGAAGTGATCAGGTCGTTCGCGCGTTCGCCTTACTACAGCATGTCACTCCCTCGCTGACGATCGATCAGTGGCAATCCGTGGTCGATGGACAGCGCTGGCATATTGTCGTTGCGACCGATACCGCATGTTATGTTCGGGGGCTGACGGTATCTTCGACCGGTAAGCATCCAGTCGCAGGCAAGTTGCTGGATGTGCCGGTGCTCGTCGTTGGCAGTGCCGTCGACGATGTCAACATTGCAGAGCATCTTTTCGCCGAGGCAAAAAGACGAGCTATCGTTTCGAAATGCCAGTTTATTCGAATTTGGATGCCTGCGCCTGATGTCTTTGAGCATCTTCGTGATCTTGCACACTATAACAAATGGGATCATGGCTTGATGTGCCGCATCGATATCGCTCCTGCCGCCGACTTGACTTAGTGAGAAGATCATTGTTCACGGCAAGATGGGTATTCCGATGCTATGTGTTGATGTTCGATAGTCGCCATCCCGAGGCTGTTACAGACTGTTACAAAGTCGCACCAATTCGTACGTTCTAGGCATTCGGCCGTCACGCAAAGATCGTCAACTGCTTCCACGACAAAGGGAGTCAGGGACATGTTGGCGAATAATCTTCATCTCGTTCCTCACATCGTTGACGGAGCTGTCACTGCTTCGGACGCCGTGAGCCTTGGTATCATTTTCAAGAAACAGCCTCTTGAGCGCGCCACAGCCGGGCAAATCTTATTTTTTGAAGGAGACGCGGCCAAGCACCTCTTTTCGATCGTGGAGGGGAACTTGCGCATCTGCCGCCTGCTGCCCGATGGCCGTCGCGTCATAACTGGTTTTCTGAAAAACGGCGACGTAGTCGGTGTGTCGTTCAAAAACCGGTACCTCTACAGCGCGGAGGTGATCAACGAGGTTGTATTCCAGCGCATGACAAAGCGGTCCTTCGAAGAGGAGCTCGCTGTGCTTCCCCAACTTCGCTCGTTAGTACTGTCGCGGCTGCGCGACGAGGTGGCCGCCGCGCAGGATCAGATGGTGCTATTGTCCTGCAAGAGCGCTGAGGAGCGACTTGCCAGTTTTCTGCTGAAGCAGCTTCGACATGGCGAAGCCCAGCAGGGCACTCGCGGCATGATCTCCTTACCGATGACACGTCACGACATAGGCGACTATTTGGGGCTCACGACTGAAACCGTATCGCGAACGGTTACGAAATTGTCAGGAAGGCGGCTCATCGCAGTCTGCGGGCGCAACGCCATTCAGGTGCTGAATGAAACCGCCCTTGCGCATCAGGCAGGAGAAAGCGAAGATTACGATGACTTAGGAAAGGCGGTCGGACAGCGCCGCCACTAGAGCTAAGAGGCGGACATGTCCAAGGAGACTGCGGCGTCCACATCAGAACAGGATTTGGATCGTATCGTCCGCATTCTTGATAACGTCAATCTCATCGTACACGCATTCGATGGCGTTATCAGCCGCTGGACCACGGGTTGCGAACGCCTCTACGGCTGGAGACGAGATGAAGCGATTGGGCAAGTCGTCCATGAACTGCTTGCCACCGAGTTTCCACAGCCGCTCGATGATATCAGGCGGGACGTCCGTTCGAGCGGGATGTGGGAAGGCGAAGTGATCCATCATCACAAGGATGGGCGTCGTCTAGCAATCGCTACGCGCTGGGTTGCTCTCGATTCGCCCTCGGTGGGCCTCGTTATCATTCAAACGAACAACAATGTGTCCGACATGAAACAAATTCAGGACAATCTCGCAGAGCGAGAAGCGCATTTGAGGTCGATCCTCGCCACCGTTCCCGACTCCATGGTCGTCATCGATGAGCGCGGCACCATTACCTCGTTCAGCGCCGCGGCCGAGAAGCTTTTCGGCTACCGCTCCGACGAGGTGCTGGGTCAGAATGTGCACATGTTGATGCCTTCACCGGATCGGGAGGCTCATGACGGCTACATCTCTCACTATCTGACAACCGGCGAGCGGCGCATTATCGGCTACGGGCGCGTGGTCAGAGGCCAAAAGAAAGATGGGTCGACCTTTCCGATGGAGCTGTCTGTCGGCGAAGCGATCTCAAACGGGAAACGCATTTTCACTGGTTTCATTCGTGACCTGACTGGCAGGCACCGTATCGAAGAGGAACTTCGCCAAGCTCAGAAGATGGAGGCGATCGGGCAACTGACCGGCGGGCTTGCGCATGATTTTAACAATCTTCTGACGGTGATCAGTGGAAATCTCGAAATGCTGGAGATGAGCCTCTCTGAAGACCGTCAGCGTTCACTGCTTCGCGAAGCGCAAGATGCTGCCGATGACGGGGCCAAACTCACTGGTCAGCTCCTTGCTTTCGGACGGCGCCAGCCTCTGAATCCGAAAGCGCTGGATGTCGGCTCCCTCGTATCGGGTTTTTCCGAGCTTCTGAGACGAACGCTAGGAGAGACGATCGAGCTTCGCACCATTGTCACAGGCAACCACAATCACGCGCTTGTCGACGGCTCTCAGCTTCAAAATGCCTTATTGAACTTGGCGCTCAATGCTCGGGACGCCATGCCGAGGGGGGGCAGGCTGACAATCGAAATATCGAAGGCGCATCTCGATATCGACTATACGCAAATGTATCCCCAGCTGCGGCCTGGTGATTTCGTCTTGATATCCATCACCGATACGGGCGTTGGGATGTCGAAGGAAGTGAAGGCGCGAGCGTTCGAGCCCTTTTTCACGACGAAAGGCGTGGGCTCCGGCACCGGCTTGGGATTGAGCATGGTATACGGTTTTGTCAAACAGTTGGGGGGGCACATCCAGCTTTACAGTGAACCGGGGCAGGGTACCAGCATCAGAATCTTTCTGCCGGCGGTGGAAGATGCTTCCGCTCGATCTGACAAACCGCAGGATGCGGCCGCTGACATACCCGGCGGAACGGAAACGATCTTGGTGGTGGAGGACGACCCGCGCGTGCGACGTGTTGCCGTTGCACGATTGTTGACAGCTGGATATACAGTTCTGGAGGCGGCAAGCGGTAGCGAGGCGCTCGATCTATTGTCTCGCAACGATGACATCAAACTGCTTTTTACCGAATGCCTGTGATGCATTGATTAAGCTGAGAAGTCGGGTCGAGATTATGCCGCATGATTTTCAATCGTCCTTCTCGCTGCAAAGGCGATCAGCGCCGGCGAGTTGGTGTTCATAAGCGAGAATCTTCGTAAAACGGCGGAACGCTCGCGATCTGCCACCGGGACTCTATCGGAGGCACGGTCGTCCTGATAAATCCTCAGTGGATGAGGACTGCTTGTTCTTTGTCCTGGTCGCTCGCCTCGTCAAGGCTTGTTGAGCCGTAGCTCTCCATAGCATCGCGGATCAGGGCATATTTGACCTGAGTCGTTTTTAAATCGCGATACCAGTCAACCAGCGCGCCCCAAGGATCAGTGATCTTGGAAAGGCCGGAAAGGAAGGCGACGACCGTGCCGATTTCAGTCTTACCGGTGACGACGTAATATCCACCCAGGACGAAGATGCCGGCATAACCGAGCCGAGTCATGAGGTTCATTGCGAACTTCAGTTTGTAGATGCTCATGTTGACGGAACACAGCGTTTGAATGCGGCCGCTCTGTGCCTCGACGGCATCGTCGGAGGTCAGGTGTTCCACCATGCCTTCGTTGATGTTTCGCATCGCACTGATCTTGGTTTTAATCCGGCGATTGATGGCCGCTTGTATGAAGGGGACAAAGCCGATCTGCGGGAAATAGATGATGACAATGGCCAGCGCCATCAGGGGCTGCAACGGCTGCAAGGATTCCGACCTGCAGGAGAGGTTCGGAAATGCTTGTACCGACGAAGCCGACGGCAGGCTCCGTCCGGCTAGGAGGGTGGAAAGTTACGCCTTCGGCGACAGATTCCGGCAGCAAATCGTCCGTATGTGTCGATTCTACGAGAACCGACCGGCGGAGCCAGCGGATCGCCACTTCGCCGATCCAGCCACGATAGAGATCAAGGCCCAGTTTGGTAAGGCCCTGGGCAGTGACAAGCGCGAGATAGGCGGCAACGAGGAGCAAGACGAGATGGTAGGAGGTGCCTGCGGTGGCAGCCTTGACGATGCGTCGTTGCAGTTCGAGCGGAACAGTTTCCATGATAAAAAGCAGGATGGAAAGCGCTGCAATTGCGATCTGGTGAGGTCGCCCCATCAGCATAGAGCCAAATAGGCTCTGCGGCACTTTCCGCTCCTTTCTGTCCGAATTGATCCGGCGGCATGCGGATATCCCGCGGAAAGGTCGAAAGGGCACGATTTCTGTCCATTCGCCTCAATGATGCGTCGTGTTTCAGACCCCGAAAATTGCCGTTCAGGCCTTAGTCTCACTTCGAAGTCGAGCCTCGATTTCATCGATAGGCAACTTGGTGAGGTCCTTGGCGAGTTCCGCCGTGATCGCTCCCTGTACCGACGGGCTAATATGCTTGCGCAGGGTGCCGAGGGCTTTCGGAGGTGCGATTAATGTCAGATGCTCGATCGTGCCGTCATGAACGAATTCATCGAGTTGCGCGGCGATTGCTGCAAGGAAGTTCTCTTCCGCCCTTTCGTGGAGGTCAACAGCTTCAACGGCACTGCGTGCGCCTCCTTTGGATGCATAGACCCGTCCCGGACGATCGGACCCTAGAGTTCGCGCGGCTTCCGCCGGCTCGGCCGTCTCGTGAACTAGAACGAGGTTCAGGATTTCGGCATCGCCGTCGTTCCGCAGGAAGAGTGCCTTAGCTCCATCACAGACGAGAACCCAATTCTTCCAATTGATCTTCAATTGAGTCATGCTCTTGGCTCCTGTTTATGAGTAGATTTCCTTTACCGCTTCCGCGATTGCGATACCAGGATTTCTGCTCTCGCAACTTCTTCCGGATGGGAAACCGTCCAGGCGGCTGGTAAGAAGATGAGGGCAGCGCAGACAACGCTTGTCCACTGGTGCTGGCCGCGCCATGGAAGCCGAGCAACCAGGGTGAGATGGCGAGCCACAAGGCAAGCGTGATCCGCTCCCATTCTCTAGGGTAGCGTTCCAAAGCGTTCTCACTGGACAATAGTGCCAGCCCGCATAGTCCGGAATTTAGCGAAAAAGCGAGAATTCCACCGAGATTAGGAAAGAGAAAAGCGGGCGCAAAGGATGCGATAACAAGGCTTGTGCCGATTGCGCTGGCGGCATAGTCGCTGACGTTTCGATGTGACATGGCGTGCTCCCTCGGCTTTGATAGAAAAACCATATCGCGGGCATGAATTGGTTACTTTGCGGCGGATCAATTCGACGGCTGCAAATCGGAAAATTTCGCCATTGCAAACGCATACGACGCTCGCTGGGCAAGTTAGGCAAAGTTGCTGCAAGCCACATGTTCTACCGGTTTTTGATAAGATCCCGTAGAACGGTCGAACGCGGCCATCACAAGCGATGGCCGCGGTGAAAGATGAAACGGATCCTTCCTGCCGGATTGCGATTTACGGCAGCGGAACTGCCACGCCATAGTAAGGATCGATCCACGTAAGCTGGTCGGTGACAGATTTGACGCCCGGAACATTTTCTGCAGCGACCTTGGCCGCCAGACGTTCGCGTTCGTCAAAAATGGTACCCGAGAGTTCAGCAACGCCATCTTTGACGGCGACAGAGATGAATCCATTGCCGCTCCAGCTATGTTTTGCCAACTCTGTCTGGATCGCCGCCTCGATCTGGGCATCGCCATTTAGCGCGGGCTTGGCCATCAAGATGCTGAAGAGCGCGCGCATGAGGTCGGAGCGGGCGACAATGCCTATTAGCTGATCGTCTTCGACGACGGGCAGCCGCTTTATGTCATCGCGTTCCATCAGCTTGACGGCATCTGCTATCGGCTGCTGCGGCGAAACGGTCGTGACGCTGGAAGTCATGACCTCTTCCACCTTGCGGCCATGGGCATGCACATATTCGTCAGCAAGCTTACCGGGACTGGTAAGGAATTCGAGGAAGCAGGAGCGTCGACGTTCAGTATCGAGTTCACCGCGCCGCAGGAAGTCGCCTTCGCTGACGATGCCGATAAGGGTTCCGTCGTCATCAACGACCGGAAGACCGCTTATCCGGTTGTCCAGCATGAGACTGGCGGCTTCGGCAATCGGCGAGGATGCCTTTACCGTGACCGGTGTTGACGTCATGATATCGCGGACAAGCATAGCTATCTCCATGAAATGGGCTCGATCCAGAAGACGGGCGTTCGCTTCGCCTAAAATCGATCGGCTCGCACGTTGCTCTCGTAAGCCGGAAATTCGCCGGACAACCGACATATGAATATCGCCTAGTCGAGACCCGCGCGTTGATCGGCGTCAAAGTTGCGGGCCGCCCTGCGTGAGATTTTCGTCGTCTCATTGATGCCGAGACAGAGAGGCGAGTGAAAAGATGTTGCTATACTCCGCGGCGCCCGAGGGCTTCCACTTTTGTAAGCCAACGCTTTCGCGCCGCCTCGTCCACCTGTTCTACCATTCCGAATAAGCTCTGCTTCACGGGTCGAACTCCGGCAAGATTAAGGATGCTGCGTCTCAGCCCGCTGACTCCATGACCCCCGAACCAGAACCGATAGATGGGTGTCGGCATTCCCATCGTTACGATTAGCCGCGCTGAGCAACCGACAAGCAGCCGCTTCGCAACGCCGCGGTTGCGATATTGAAAAGCGACGCCTGGCCGAAATACTTGCTCCAAGAAGGCCTTGAGGAGCGCCGGCATGGTTCCAAGCCAAAGCGGAAAGACGATGACGATATGTTCGGCCCACTGGATCGCCTCGGCGGCAGCGGCAAGGCCCTCGGGAACTACTCCGTTTTCAAATTCGTCGCGCGAACGGAGCAAAGGGAAATTCAGTCTGGCAATATCCAACCTGCGTAGCATAAAACCTGCGTTTGCAGCGCCTGTTGCGTACGCGTCAGCGAGCGCGCCGCACAAATGGCGATCATGGCCATCCGGATGTGCTTCTATGATCAGTATGTGCCGCGGCAAGATCCAAGCTCCTGTTGGAATTAAGAGGCATAGCCGAAACCGGTTGCCTCGCGTCATGCGCTTGTTCATCCTTCGTCAGCGCCTCGCCGATGCAAGCCTATGCTTCAGCCAGTCGCTCCATCGTGACATGCAGCGTAAAATGGGCCTTGACCTATCGCAATTCCCTGCCGTGTAGCGAGGAATGTCTTCGCTCGCGCCGGAAGAACAAGCTTTTTGCAACTTCGAGGGCGACTGCGAAAGCGACTGTGACGGAAAGCAAAGCGATAACCATCTTGAAAGGCAACGGCACAAAACCGAAGATCCCCGCGAAAGGCAGATAAGGCAGACTGATGGCGGCGAGACCAATGGCAGCCGTTGTAGCGACAAGCAGGCGACTTGGTCTACTCTTCCAGCTTGGGAAGATCGTGCGGATGATCAGCATCGTTGCGATCTGCGACGTGACCGATTCAACGAACCATCCTGTGCGAAACGCATCAACGCTCACTCCGACAAAGAGAAGGAAACCGAAGGTCACGAAATCGAAGAGGGAGCTGATCGGCCCGAAATACAGCATAAAGCGTTGAATGTCGGCGATGTTCCAGCGCTTCGGCCGCTGCATCTCGATTGGATCGACCCTGTCGGTGGCGATCGTCATCGATGGTATGTCCGCCAAGAGATTGTTGAGCAGAATTTGTTTGGCTAGCAACGGCAGGAACGGCAGCAGCAGTGAGGCGATCGCCATGCTGATCATGTTGCCGACATTGGCGCTGGTGGCGATCGATATATATTTTAACGTGTTCGCAAACGTCCGTCGTCCATCGTCGACGCCACGCATCAGGACATCGAGGTCCCGGCGCAGCAGGATAATGTCGGCCGCTTCCCGCGCAACATCTACGGCACTATCGACCGAGATACCCACATCAGCTTCATGGAGAGCAGGTGCATCGTTGATGCCATCGCCCAGATAGCCGACGACGTGGTTAGCCCTGCGCAGCGCTTTGACAATTCGCTCTTTTTGATTGGGATCGATCTCGACAAAAAGATCTGTCTTGGCAGCACTGGCGAAAAGCGCTTCATTGCTCATCGAGGTGATCTCGCGGCCGCTTAATACACGCTCGCCCTTCAACCCCACCATCTTTGCCAGATGCGCAACGACATAACGATTGTCTCCCGAGATGATTTTGATGCCGATCCCCCTTTTGCGAAGTCCTTTAAGAGCCTCTTTCACGCCAGCCTTGGCGGGATCGAGAAACAAGAGAAACCCTTCCAGGCAAAGGCCGATTTCATCTCCCTTGTCGGGCACCGTCTTTTGTTGGTCGAATGGGCGCGTCGCCACTGCAATGACGCGAATTCCGTCCTCGCTCCACCGCTGATAGCGTTCTTCAATTTCGGCTCGAAATTCCGCATTGATCGGTTTGGCGAAGTCGCCTGCTCTTGCAGTTGTGCAAATGTCCAAGAGGGTGGCAACTGCGCCCTTGCAGATCAGTTGAGCGCCACCTAGCTCAGCGATGACGACTGAGAGCCGCTTTCGGGCGAAATCATAAGGAATTTCCCCCAGTTTCCGGTAGGCTGACAACTCAACATCCGCTTTTTCCGCAAGGATGGAATCGTCGAGCGGATTTTTGAGACCCGCCTGCAGGCCGGCGTTAAGAATGGCGAGCAATTTCACCCTGTCAGAGAGTTGACCAGTTACGTCGATACATCTGTCGAGGTGGATCGTTCCCTCCGTTAACGTCCCGGTCTTGTCCGTACAAAGCAGATCCATGCTGCCAAGATTTTCCATGGCTTCAAGACGGCGGATGATCACGCCCTGTCGCGCCATGACGCGGGCGCCGCGCGCAAGCGTTACGCTGATGATTGCAGGCAACAGCTCTGGTGTCAGCCCCACGGCGAGTGCCAGCGAAAATAGCAATGAATCCACGAGTGGACGATGCAGGAGAAGGTTGGCAATGAAGACGACGAAGACGATGACCAACATGATCCTGGTCATCAGATAACCGAAGCTGCGAATGCCCCGAGCGAAATCCGTTTCGGGAACTTCACGCGTAACGGCCTCGGCAATCGAAGCGAATTCCGTGCTGTTGCCCGTCTTCACGGCAAGCGCGGTAGCGATGCCGCTTCTAATTGATGTGCCGGTGAATACGCAGTTCAGGCGTTCATCAATCGGTGTGTCGGGCTTGGATACGCCCGGGGATTTGGCGACGGGAAACGTCTCCCCGGTCAGCGCCGCTTCGGTCACGTTGAGATCTTGCGCCGACAGAAGAACGGAATCCGCAGGCACCAAACTGCCCGCTGACAATTTGATGATGTCGCCGGGCACGAGCTGGTCTGCCGGTATCGTCTGCTCCTTGCCGTCGCGGATGACCGCCGCGGTCAAGGAAATGCCGCGTCGAAGGGATTCGACGGCACGAGAGGCGGAAAATTCCTGCGAAAATCCAAGAAGACAGCTCGCCCCGACGATACAGCCTATGATCAGGGCGTCATGCATTTCTCCCACGCCTGCGGCGACAATGGCCGCAAAGATGAGAATCAAAACCAGGGGGCTGAGAAACTGCTTCAACAAAATGTGCAACGCATTTGCGCGACCGTCGGCTCGCAGCGCATTCGAGCCGTAGATCTGCAGCCGTGCCGCCGCTTCCGCCGCGGACAGGCCGGTAGGCTGGGATTTGTATTCGGCAAAGAGCGCCGCAACGGATTTTGCCCAATAGGGAGGCGGAAAATCTGCGACACGATGCTCTGGCGCGACATTATGGGCTGGATTGTCCATGGTCCTGTTCTCGAGGAGGAGGGAGCAGAAACAATCGCACGCGAGGCGAACCCGGCATTGACGAGGGTCAATTTCCGTCTCGGAACCGTCGAGTTGACGTGCAGTAGGGCATCATCGCCAATCTGACACCGTTTCGCGGGATCGCCGCCGACACTGGCACCGCCTTCGAGCTCGATCAAATGCGCGCGCAGGGCAAACTGGTGGCAGCCTACACGAATATTGCCGATAATCATTTCGCGCGGCTGCCAACTACTACGATGGTCAAATTGCAACAGACGAGACCGGCCGCAAACGCGGCCCGGATGGCACGGCTCTCGGGGATTTCGAGATGATCGATAACTTAATATTGCATGGCGCTTGGCAGCTAGTTGGGCTCTTCCCAATATGTGGAAGACGCCGACTAGCTACAATTTTGAATCGCGGGCACCATTGTGGAGATTGCATATTGGACTCGGGGATTTTCATCCACCTCACAGATATCAGCGGGCCTCAACGAGGCTTGGTCGCACGCCCGATCCGCAAGGCTCAGCCTAGTCTGCGGCAATGCATGCGCCCGCCTGGCTGAATAGGGGTCAGGAGCGACCGCAAGATACCTCAGGCTTGCAAGAAGAAGATGGTTCATTCTTCCTCGCTGATTTGCCATTGCTCAGTAGGAACCCGGCAACCGAATAAGCGGAATTGTTCTGTCGGAGGCGCAGCTTTCCTGATAGCTGCTGCTTGTTCGGCTCGTTTCGCTAGGCCTCGCCGGCCGAGTTCGTGCTCGGGCCGCTGCTCGACCGATATTTGCGAAAGACGCCATTTTAAGCTGTCCGCGCATTCGCGTCCGATAGCTGTGTAGACCTTGCGATCGTTGGCACTCCAGCCGAGTGATGTTGCAAAATTTTCGATAATTTTAGGCTCCAAGAGCTCACGCGTGTGGCCGGCTCCTGTCGATTTTGCGGCGCCAACGGCCCAACTGGGAAAACTCCACAATATGTCTGGCTGTAGCGGGAGGCCGCCAATCTGCAAAAGGAAATTGTTCCGGACGTCCAGATCGCCATATACCGCATTCCCATAGTAGGCGCCTTCGGCACCAACGCTGACCATGGTCCTCTCGTTCTCATGCCGGAAAGTCTCCGAAGCGGCCGGGTGATGCTGTGCAGCCGCGTAGTTCGTCACGCATCCAAGAACGCTATTCTCGATCCCAAATGACCCTGTGCGCCTTAGGCTGTGCCCGCTCCAAACCGTCTATGCTCTCGAACATGGTCGACGAGCGCGCGCAGTTTGGGCGCCATGTTCCGTCGGTTGGGGAAATAGAGGAAGAATCCGGGAAAAGGCGGCAGGAAGTCGTCCAACGCGGTGACCAACTCGCCACGATCAATATAGGGACGAAATGTCTCTTCCAATGCAAATGTGATGCCGCCGCCGGCGAGCGCGGTGCGGATCATCAGACGCAAGTCGTTTGTCGTCACCTGCGGCTCGACGGCAACGTCGAAGGCTATACCGTCCTGCTCGAACTCCCACCGATATGGAGCCGCGCTTGGCGACGGTCGCCATCCGATGCAACGATGATGCACCAGTTCCCGAGGATGGGCAGGGATGCCGTGGCGCTCGAAATAGCCTGGCGCAGCAACCACCACTTCTCGCTCTTCCTGCGTCAGAGGAACCGCCACCATGTCCTGCTCGATCACGTCGCCGAGCCGCACTCCCGCATCGAAGCCTCCGGCAACGATGTCGAATATCTCGTCGGTGACCGTGACGTCGATCGTGATACCAGGATGGGCGTCGGCGAAGGAAGCGATCAACGATCCGGAGAGAAACTGTTCCGCAATCGACGTGACTGCGATCCGAAGCAAGCCACTCGGCCTGCTGTCGCCTATCACCTCTTCGAATGCGGATTTTACGTCAGCCATTGGCCGGGACAGTGCTTCACGGAAACGGTTGCCTGCTTCGGTAAGACGGACGCTGCGTGTGGTACGGCTGACGAGCGCGATGCCGCAGACATCTTCAAGCCGACGAATCCCCTGGCTGACTGCAGAGCGCGTGACGCCGAGGCGGTCGGCGGCCGCCCTGAAATTCCCCGCTTCGGCGACGGCGAGAAAGACAGGCAGAAGATTTAGATCGATCGTCATTGTCGAATCTTGCTAACCAATTCCGTTAGCGCAAAGGAGATACAAGCGACAATCTCATTTGTCTATCTATTCCTCGTGCCCCGACAACCTGACTTGGCGGCACAACCGAGAGGAACCTGGTCATAAAAAGGAAGGTAGCCCAATGACACGCCTCAACATCATATTCGCCGCCGCTTTGGCCTTTGGCGCCAGCGCCGGAGCCGCGGTGGCACAGGACGAGTCATGCCCCCGGGAAGGTGGCGATGCTCCCCTGACGCTGCATGCCGATTGGATCATGAAAGGCTGGGAGCGCAAAGAAGGCGACCCAAATTTCGTGTTCTCCCAAAAGCTGAGCCGGTACTACGACTTGGAAAGCACCAAGGGGGTTTTCTATGACAATTTCGCACCCGGCGACACGCAGCTCTTTCGCGATCCCGCGCGCTATGGCGCAAACTGGGAAGCGCTGCAAAACGCCACGCGGTCGGTTCACCACGGATTAACCGGTGGCCAAGACGCGATTGTCGGCGACACCGTCGCTTCAACGACGCTTGGTTTTGCCGGTCGTATCGATCGTTTGGATGGCAAAATCATCGCCTTCGACGGCCGCTCGCAGCTCGGCTGGGAATGCACCGGCGGCAAATGGAAAATCCGTCATGAGCTGAACTACGCATGGATCGTCAAACCCGAAAGCATTGAGCGGTTCCTGGGCAGGACGGGGACGCAACAATGACCGCCCGCGCCACGTCGTCTCATCCCTATGTCGGCATGTGGCAGACCGCAGACGGCCGTATCCGGCATGAACTGCTCCCAAACGGACGTTACGATGAAGCCCGCGGGTCACGCGCAAGCGCGTATCAGGGGCGATACGAAGTGTCCGGAAGTCACATCGACTATTGGGATGACACCGGTTTTACCGCTGACGGGGATTTTGTCGATGACGTCCTGCATCATGCTGGAATGGTTCTTTATCGCCGGGGATAGAACCCGCTTCTGACGCTGCAGCTCCCCGCATGGGTGCCACTAAACCAATATTTTAGTATTTTGAAATATCCAATTCAGGCGTGTGTCAGCAATTCATAGCATCCAGCCTGCAGGTCCGGATATGGGAGCAACCATGCGAATATTGCTCGTCGAGGATGATGCAATCTTGGGGGATGCGTTACTATCATGTCGCGGCCGACGGCTGGGATGTCGATTGGGTAGCCGATCTGCAAGCCGCGAAACGCGCCGTGGATGCAGCGTGTTATTCCTTGATCCTGCTCGACCCCGGTCTGCCTGACGGCTGTGGCTTGGAGCTGCTGACGCATTTGTCGGCGCGATTGCCCGCCACGCCCGCGATCATCATCTCCGCTGACGATCAAGTTGCCGACAGGCAAAGAAGCCTCCGGCTCGGCGCGGCTGACTGTCTTGTCAAGCCGTTCAGCCTTTGCACGCTGAGTGCACGTATCAGAAATTTGCTCCGAACTTGTAATCACGTATCGGAGGTGAGTGCTCTTCCAGACCGATCAGGCGATACGATTGGCGATCGTCCGGTACCGTCGACAGATGCTGATGCCCCACAAAAGGGGAAAGGAAAAGCGGGGAGGTGGCTGTCGAGACGGTCACGCAGGATGAAAATCGCAGGCGCTCTGGCGGCAACGCTTGCCCTGCCAGTTCTGGCGATTGGCACTTACGTTGCCGCGCTGCAGCTAACCGACAATTTTCACCCGGTAATCCCTGGAGAGCTCTATCGCTCTGCGCGGCTCTCACCGTCGGAGCTCGAATCGTACGTGCGCGACAACGGCATCCGCTCGATTGTCAACTTGCGCGGCGAGAACAAAAAACGGGCTTGGTACGATCAAGAGATCGATACGGCGCAACGATTGGGCATCGAACATATCGACTTCAAGATGTCTGCTTCGAAAATATTGACGCCGGACAGGGCCGATCAACTGGTCAGCATTCTGCGTTCGGCGCCAAAGCCTATCCTCATACATTGTCAATCTGGAGCGGACCGAACCGGTCTTGTTGCCGCTATCTACAGCCAGCAGATCGCCGGTATCGACCAGAAAACGGCTGCGCGCCAGCTTTCCATTGTCTATGGCCACATCGGAATTCCATATCTGTCAGGCGCATTCGCAATGGACGAAAGCCTGCAGAACCTGGAGAAGCATTTCGATCGGCATGACTGATGCGCATGGTTGAAGCGGCGAATTCCGCCTTCAAGCTGGAATGTACGGCGCGCCGACCGGCAGCTCGCCAGAGCATCACATGTGGGCGCATCGCTGGATCGTGCCAAATTGCTGCTGCGGTTTGTCGATCTGATCGCACAAATTGCATTTTGCCTGCGGGTTTAAGTAAGGGCGAATGGTGTCCTTCGGCCCCTGCCACTCCTTTTATCCGCTTGCGGCCAAGTTCATCGTTGCTGGGGCGGCTGTTTCACGCTGTTTGAGATCAAGAGAAGGAATATTTTTCTTCGATTTTACGGCTCGAATAATTTTTGCAGCGGAGCCGATATCAAAACCAGGCCCTTGATCCAAGTCAACGCGTGTCCTCACCCGTTCGGTATGCTTTATGCGTCTTTTTCGCTTAGCGCCGACCATGAAAGGGGACTATGTCAATGATCAGATCATCGCCGATTGCGCTCGCTGCAATTCCGGTCTTCCTTAGCCTTGCAGTTCCGGCCTACGCCTCTGGCCTGACCGTTGTTAAGGCGGAGCTGTGGAACAAACCCGATGGTTCGCAAGATGTTACACTGAGGCCTATCCTCGCTGCTTCTTCACACGCATTTTCGACCATCCTATCAATAGAAGTCGACGAGCTACCGCCCTGGATATGATCCAGAACGTCAACACGGGCTAGCCGGACGGGCTACTGCTCGCCTGGCGCCGTATGCGAGTTAAGCGTGATTTCTGCCGCCGAGCGGATCAGCTGATACTTGACCTGTGTGACCCGAAGATCGCGATACCAGTCCACGAGATCGCCCCAAGGGGCGTTGATCTTGGCCAGGCCTGAGATGAAGGCTACGACTGTGCCTATCTCGAGACTCCCGTTGACGACGTAATAGCCCCCCAGCGCGAATATGCCGGCATAGCCAATCTGAACCAATATATTCATCAAGAAGTTCATGGAAAACTTCAGTTTGTAGATGCTCATGTTATCGCCAAAGACGTCAAACATGCGGTCGTCCTGCGGTTTCTCGGTACCAAAGGTCATGCCCTCTTCGATGACTGTTTCGCTGATGTCGCGCATCGTCTTGATCCGCTCTTCGACGCGGCGATTGATGGCTGATTGCATGGACGGAACAAAAAGTGCTTGGGGCACGAAGACGATGGCGACGGCAACGGCCATTACAGGCTGCAAATACAAAAGGTAGCCGGCGACGGTGGCAAGAATGCCGATCTGCAGCATGGGCTCAGACAGGCTTGTGCCGATGAAACCGCCGACGGGTTCAGCCTCGGCAAGGATGATGGAGAGCGGCACGCCTTCCGCCATCAATCGCTCACCCTCGCTGCTATCGCCTTCGGCAGTGCGGAAGATCAGCTTGCGCAGCCAGAGGATGGCCGATTCGCCGAGCCAGTTGCGGTAAAGATTGAGCCCGAGTTTGCACACTCCTTCTACGAGCGCCATGCCAAGATAGGCGGCCGCTAACGCTGCCACTAACCGGTAGGAACCTCCCTCAACCGCCGTATTGATCAGGCGCCGCTGTACCTCCAGCGGGGCGGTGCCGGCTGCAAAGGCGAGTATCGACAGAGCAAGGAGGCGCATCTGGTGCCAAGCGCCGAAACTCAGCACAAAGCCGTAAAGACGCGAGGGCATCGGCACATTGCCGCCAGCCATGAGTGGCTCATGATAGTGCAGCCCGCGATAAGGGCGACTCAATCCGCTTGTTGGGATGCGAGAGAGGGGACGGGGTGATCGAATTTCCATTGGCACCATCCTAGCCTGTGGCCGAGACGCTTAAATTCTATATGGAGCACGTCTGGGTCGCATTTCGTCGACAAGATCGTAGTCTCCTAGAAAGACGGAAAATGGCGAATGCGCATTGAGATGCGTCAATCATGCCATTGCTCCATCATGGTGGAACGTCACTCCGACGGTCATTCCTACTGCGGTTGCGACCTCTTGCCATTGAAGACGGAGGCACGATGCTCTAACGCGACATTCTTGGTTGGATTGTCCATGGTCCTGTTCCCTGGGAGGACGAGGGACAATCGCACGTGCTACCGAGCGGACATTAATCAGGGTCAATTTCTGGCTCTCAGCGCGCTGGCGGTGCCACCATCGCGGATGGCCTTGCGACCGGTCTGCATCGGTGACATTGCTCCGCCAAATAACGGACAACCTTCTGATGAAAGACGGCGTTGGATATCAATATTTAGTTTGCCGGCCGCGAGCCCCGCGTCCGTGCGCTAAGAATTTTTGAATAGGGTATCGCTCGCGGCGGCTCGTTAATAGAGCAGAGATGACCATGGGACTTGAAATTCATATATCGTCAATCGTGCGCATCTTGGGCCAGGCGGCCATTATAGTTTATGCATATTCGTGGGTGATCCGCACTGTCGAGGGCCGTGCTCTTAGGTCCCTTGCTGTGGGACTTTTGTTCGGGTTGGGCGGAGTCCTGTCGATGGGGGACCCAATCCACTGGATGCCGGGTGTCTTCCATGATGGTCGCTCCATATTGCTTGTTCTTGTACCAATCTACGGCGGACCCATCGCGACCTTGGTGGCCGCAACGATGATGGGGGTTTTTCGCCTGTTGCTCGGCGGAATTGGAGCAGAGGGTGGGACCGTCGGCATAGTGGCTGTCGCTTTAACGGGATATGGTTTGACGCGGCTACCGCAGCATTGGATCGGCCAAGGCTGGAGACGTTCGGTCCTGTTTGGTGTCGCGACTATGTCGTCCCTGATTGTTCTCGCATTTCTGCCTGCCGACGTTGCACGCGAGCTCTTCTTTTCAGCAACTGTGCCAGTCACAATTGCCAATCTCTTGGGCGTTGTGTTGCTGTCGGAACTGCTGGAGCGCGAGCGCTATCGCATTCGAATTCAACGCGCCCTTGAGAATGAGGCCAGCGTTGATCCGCTAACGAAGCTTCCAAATCGTCGTGTTCTCCAGCGCGAGGGAGACCGCTGCAGCAAGATTGCCGAGACAAATCGTATTCCCTTTTCGATCATCATGATCGACATCGATCATTTCAAAAAGATCAACGACAGCTGGGGCCATTCTTTCGGTGATACCGTTCTGGCCCGAGTAGCTGACGTCATACGGCAGACGATCCGGAAAACAGATGTAGCCGCCAGGTACGGGGGTGAGGAAATCGTGCTGCTCTTACCGAACACCAGCGAAAAGTTCGCCGCCATTGTCGCGGAGAAAATTCGCAGCAACGTCGAAGCCACAGTCTTAGTGGCTGATCATGAACGGATCAATGTCACTGTCAGTCTCGGCATTGCCTGTTCCCACCAGCCTTCCACCAATTTCAAGCAGATACTGGAGGCCGCAGATAAGGCACTTTACCTTGCGAAGGCCGCCGGTCGAAATTGTGTGGAAATGGCGAAATCGGCGGAAATGCCGGTCCATAATTCTTACAACTAAATCCGCGTCTGCCATTGGCTGGAAGCACGGATCATAGAAGCCAAATTGCGCGCCGTTCCCCGCTCCCGGACGAAGTCGCGCGCGAAGGCACGGAACGCGCAGGGTCGCTTGGAGAATGGCGCCTTATCCACGCTGCCCCTGTTGGTGAAATGGCCTTGGGGATTTCTCAATGAAGCCCGTCCAATTCGAGTGCGACTTTAAGGCGCTTCCGAGCGGCCACGACCCGTCACGCGGAATTGCATAGCAGGTGCTGCCAGGCGTTACAAAGTCTCGGTTGTTTGCCAACAACTATCGGCTCGGATATTGCCGTTCTTTCGCTGCCGCGGCCAGAGAGGCCGACACTTTAGAATATTGATTTCAGACATCAATAGGCACATCATAGACCTTAATTATCAGAGTCTGTGCAAGATAAGCGATGGTGGTTGAATCGTGATTACTGCCGCTCAGATGCGGGCCGCCCGGGCCCTTCTCGGTATCGACCAGCGCCAACTGGCCGAATTGGCGGGAATCTCTGTTCCAACGATCCAGCGAATGGAGGCGAGCGCCGACGTGGTGCGCGGCAATGTCGACTCGCTGATGCGTCTTCTGGCTGCACTTGATGGTGCGGGCATCGAGGTGATCAACGAGGGCGCGACAAGTTTGGACGGCGGGCGAGGGGTCAGGCTCAGGTCGAAGATGAAGCCCTTCGAGGGCGGCACGGTCGAGTCATCTGCGCCTCCGCATGCAGGCAGGGGGCAATCGTGACACCGGTTTCCGTCCTGTTGTTATGCGTGGCTGTATTGCTTGGGACGGGGGTTCTGGCGGTGCCGCTGATCCGTTCGATCTGGTCTTTGCAGGTTGTCTACGGGGCGAGCCTGGTCTTTTCTGCCATCGCCTTTGCGGCCGCGCTTGCTTATCTTGTCGCGGGCCTTCCTTCCGCCGAAGCGCCGGCGATGGTTCTTCCTTTCGGCCTGCCGTGGCTCGGAAGCCATTTTCGGCTTGACACGCTTGCCGCCTTCTTCCTGATGGTTGTCAATCTCGGCGGTGTCCTTTCGGCTCTCTACGCCCTTGGCTACGGCCGTCACGAACATTCGCCGCATCGCGTGCTGCCGTTTTTTCCGGCCTTTCTCGCTGGCATGAACCTGGTGATACTGGCAGACGATGCCTTCACCTTCCTCATTTCCTGGGAGTTCATGTCGCTTGCTTCCTGGGCACTGGTGATGGCCCACCATCGCGATGCCGGCAACCGGAAGGCGGGCTACGTCTACATCGTCATGGCAAGCTTCGGCACGCTGGCCCTTTTGCTTGCCTTCGGCCTGCTTGCTGGATCTACCAGCGATTACAGCTTTGCAGCCATGCGGCTATCCGCGCACACGCCGTTCGTGGCCGGTCTCGCGCTCATTCTGCTGCTGCTTGGCGCTGGCTCCAAGGCTGGTCTCGTGCCGTTGCATCTCTGGCTGCCCCTGGCGCATCCGGCTGCCCCCAGCCATGTTTCCGCCTTGATGAGCGGTGTCATGACGAAGGTCGCGGTCTATGGTTTCATCCGCGTCGTCTTCGACCTGGTCGGCATGCCGACCTGGTGGTCGGGTATCGTCGTGCTGATCATCGGTAGCGGGACCGCCGTCCTCGGCATCCTGCAGGCGCTGATGGAAAGCGATCTGAAGCGCCTGCTTGCCTACAGCACCATCGAAAATATCGGGGTGATCTTCGTCAGCCTCGGGCTGGCGCTTGCCTTCAAGGCGAACGGTATGGCGCTGGCGGCGGCATTGGCGCTGACTGCCTCGCTGTTCCATGTCCTCAACCATTCCTTCTTCAAGAGCCTGCTCTTCTTCGGCGCCGGCGCGGTGCTGACGGCGACGGGTGAGCGGAACATGGACAAGCTCGGCGGCCTCATCCATCGCATGCCCGTCACCAGCGTCGTCTTCCTCTTCGGCTGCGTCGCGATCTCGGCCCTGCCGCCATTCAACGGCTTTGTTTCCGAGTGGCTGGCGTTCCAGGCCATCCTGCAAAGCCCCGCTGTGCCGCAGTGGGGCTTGAAGATCCTCGTGCCGGCGGCGGGTGGCATGCTGGCTTTATCGGCAGCGCTTACGGCTGCCTGTTTCGTCAAGGCATACGGCGTGACCTTTCTCGGCCGTCCCCGTAGTACTATGGCCGAGCAGGCGGTGGAGGTCGATCGCTTCTCGCTTGCGGCCATGTCTGTCCTGGCGGCGCTGTGCCTTCTGGCGGGCATCCTGCCGGGCATCGTCATCGATGGGCTTGGGCCGATAACGTTGTCGCTGATCGGGGAGCGGATGCCGGTGCAGACGGATATTCCATGGCTGTCGATCGTGCCGATTGCCGAAAGCCGCAGCTCCTACAATGGCCTTCTGGTATTCCTGTTCACCCTCTTCTCAGCATCGTTGACGGCCTATCTCATCCACCGCTTCGCCTCGCGTGGGCTGCGTCGGGCACCCGCCTGGGATTGCGGCTTTCCGGAAATCAGCCCGGCAACGCAATATACGGCGGACAGCTTCGCTCAGCCCATACGGCGCGTTTTCGGGACGCTGATCTTCCGCGCCCGCGAGAGGGTTGACATGCCACCGCCGGGGGATCTTCGGCCGGCGCGTTTTGCCGTCGAGACACACGATCTCATCTGGGAAGGGCTCTACCTGCCGATTACTGGCGCCGTCAGCCTTGCCGCCGAAAAGCTCAACCATCTGCAATTCCTGACGATCCGGCGCTATCTTAGCCTGGTTTTCCTCGCGCTCGTTTTCCTGCTGTTGGTGCTGGCGCTATGGTCGTGATCTCAGCTCTTCTCATCCAGACCTTTCAGATGGCGCTTGTCGTGCTGCTTGCGCCGCTGCTGACCGGTTTCATCCGTCTGATCAAGGCGCGATTGCTGCGTCGGCAGGGACCTTCCATGATCCAGCCCTACCGCGACATTCTGCGGCTCCTGCGCAAGGAAGTGGTACTGGCCGAAAACGCGTCATGGCTATTCCGGGTGATGCCCTATCTGATCTTCGCCGCAACCTGGGTCGCAGCCGCTGTCACCCCGACTTTCGCCACCGGCCTGATTTTCAGTTGGACGGCGGATCTGATTGCCATCATTGCGCTGCTTGGCAGCGCGCGTTTCTTTCTGGCGCTCGCCGGTTTGGACGTCGGTACCAGCTTTGGCGGTATCGGATCGAGCCGCGAAGCGGAGATAGCAACGCTGGCAGAGCCGTCCATGCTGCTGATCATCTTCACGCTGGCCTTGATCGCAGGCTCGACCCAGCTCTCGACCATCGCCGCCTTCATGGCCTCCCCGCAGGTAGGCCTGCGCGTCTCGCTGGCAATCGCCTTGATCGCCCTCGTGATGGTCGCGATCGCCGAAAATGCCCGTATCCCAGTTGACAATCCAGCAACGCATTTGGAGTTGACCATGGTGCATGAAGCCATGGTGCTGGAGTATTCCGGACGGCACCTCGCGATGATCGACCTGGCGGCATCCCTGAAGCTGCTGCTCTACATGTCCCTGATCGCCTGCATGTTCGTCCCGTGGAAACTCGCCGTAGAGGGGGAGGGGCTTGTTGCCTATCTGGCGGGCATATTTGCTTATCTCGCCAAGCTTGTGGTCGGTGGCGCGCTCCTTGCCCTGTTCGAGACCGCGACCGCCAAGATGCGGGTTTTCCGGGTGCCCGAGTTCCTGGGCGCGGCGCTCATGCTCGGCCTGCTCGCAACCTTGCTGCGGTTCGTATCGAGGAGCCTGTGATGAACAGTCCGGTCTTCGACATAGCTCACATGCTTGCCGGCGGTCTGGTCTTGGTCAGCATGATGATGCTCTATCAGGACCGTCTCTACGCGCTGCTCAACGTCTTCGCACTGCACTCATTGATATTGACCCTGTCGGTGGCCTGGCAGGCCTTCGTCCAGGATGCCCCACACCTTTATGTCACGGCGGCGATTGCCCTCGTCTTCAAGGCCATCGTCATTCCCGTGGTGCTCCATCGCATGATCCGCCAACTCGGTATCCACCGCGAGATCGAAACCGTCGTCGGCATCGGCCTCACCATGCTCGCCGGCATCGGTCTCGTCGCTTTGGCGACGGTGGTGATGCTTCGGGTGACACCAACGGCCGATCCTTTGGCGCGGGAGGACCTCGCCTTCGCATTATCGGTTCTGCTGCTCGGATTGCTAATCATGGTCACGCGCCGCAATGCCGTCAGTCAGGTCGTCGGCTTCATGTCGCTTGAGAACGGGCTGGTGCTTGCCGCGACCGGCGCCAAGGGCATGCCGCTGGTCGTAGAGATCAGCGTCGCCTTCTCGATCCTGATCGCCTTCATTGTCATCGGCGTTTTTCTGTTTCGCATCCGCGAACGCTTCGATACGGTCGATATCCGCGCGCTTGATGATTTCAAGGGGAGACGGCGGAAATGAATATATTCTCCTCCGTCCTGGCATTCGACGCGGTGACGGCCGTCCTGGTGATACCGATCGCTGCGGCCGTGTTCTTGGCGCTTTTGCCCGGCTATCGCATGACGGCACGGTTGAACGTATTCGCGAGCCTGTTGACCCTGCTCGCTGCCCTGTCCCTATTCGTGGCCGCGCGGCCGACGCCGGGACAATATCTGCTCATCGACGATCTCAACATCGTCTTCATCGTCCTCAACAGCTTCGTGGGCTTTACTACCAGCATATTCAGTGCCAGCTACATCGCGCATGAATTGGATACCGGGCGGCTGACGCCTGCGAACCTTCGTTTCTACCACGCCATGTATCAGATCATGATGTTCGGCATGAATCTGGCATTCGTATCGAACAATATCGGTCTGATGTGGGTCGCGGTCGAGCTTGCAACGCTCACCACCGTGCTGATGGTCGGCATCTACCGCACCCACGAGGCTCTCGAAGCCGCCTGGAAATACTTCATTCTGGGAAGCGTCGGCATCGCGTTTGCGCTGTTCGGCACTATCCTCGTGTACTTGGCGGCGCAGCCGGTCGTCGGTGAAGGCTATAACGCCATGGTCTGGACCATCCTGATCGATCACGCCTCTGCCTTCGATCCGGCGCTTCTCAATGTCGCTTTCGTCTTTCTGCTGCTTGGCTATGGCACCAAGGTCGGTCTTGCGCCGTTGCATGCCTGGCTGCCGGACGCGCATGCCGAGGGGCCGACGCCGATCTCGGCGGTCCTGTCCGGCCTGCTCCTCAATGTCGCGCTCTACGCAGTCTTGCGCTTCAAGATGCTGCTATCGGCCAATCCCGAAGCTCTTGCGCCTGGACCGTTGATGATGACAATGGGGCTCGCCTCGCTAATCTTCGCGGCCTTCATGCTCTATCGCCGCCGCGATATCAAACGCCTGTTCGCCTATTCCTCGATCGAGCACATGGGCATCATCGTCTTCGCCTTTGGCCTCGGCGGACCAATCGCCAATTTCGCCGGGCTCTTGCATATGGTCATGCATTCGCTGACCAAATCGGCGATCTTCTTTGCCGTCGGCCATATCGCTCAGGTTAAGGGAACGCAAAGGCTCTCCGCCATCCGCGGCTTGACTGAGACGCATCCGGGGCTCGGCTGGGGCCTGCTGACCGGCGTCGTCGCCATCGCCGGCCTGCCGCCGGCGGGGATATTTATGAGCGAGTTCCTGATCGTCAGCTCGGCTTTCGCGAAGCAACCGCTGCTTGCCATTCCGCTCGTCTTCGGATTGCTGGTCGCGTTCGGCGCGCTGCTGCTGCGCCTGACAGGGGCCGTCTTCGGGCAGCCGCGCGGCAGCATCATGCCAGCAGAGGCTTCCTATATACCGATGTATGCTCATCTCGCGCTGGTGCTCGTCGCCGGCGTCTATCTACCGTCGGAGCTGGTTACGTGGTTCCAGCATATCGCCAACCTTCTTCGATGATGCGGGGGGAAGATGCCGACGCTGAGTGACATCCTCGAGAAGGGCCGTTCGGTTCCGCATCATGCTCTGTGGCCGCGCGCCGCCGTCGATGCGGCTGCATGGACATCGGCCGCATTGGCTCTGTCGGAAGGACGCCTGACTCTGCTCGGTCAATGGGGCGAGGCCAATGCCGTTCATATGGCCTTGCTCGATGAGCTGGCCGGTATGATCGGCGTTATCAGCCTTGAAGGGCTGAAAGGCGGCGGATATCCGTCTGTGGCGCAATTGCATCCGCCGGCGTTGCGGCTGGAGCGGGCAATCCGCGACCTGACCGGGCTTGAACCGCGGGATTTGCCGGACGGCCGGCCATGGCTCGATCACGGCCGCTGGGGCCTGCACCACCCTCTCAAAGAGGGTGGTGTTCCTTCGTCGGAGGTCAGTCCCTACGCCTTCCTGCGTGCGGAGGGCGAAAGCCTGCACCAGATCCCGGTTGGCCCGGTGCATGCTGGCATCATCGAGCCGGGACATTTCCGTTTCACGGCTAACGGCGAGACGGTCGTGCGACTCGAGGAACGGCTCGGCTATGTCCACAAGGGGATCGAGGCGCTGATGGCCGGTGCGGATTTGATCCGCGGAGCGAAGCTCGCCGGCAGAACCTCCGGCGACAGCACGGTCGCCTATACCTATGCCTTTTCGGAGGCCGTCGAGGCTGCGCTCGGGCTCGTCGTTCCGCCCCGGGCGGTCTGGCTGCGCGCGCTGATGGCTGAATTGGAACGGCTCGCTAATCATCTCGGCGATATCGGCGCCATCGGCAACGACGCCGCATTTCCACTGATGCTGGCCCATTGCGGTGTGCTGCGCGAGCGTGTGTTGCGCGCGGCGGATGCCGCCTTCGGCCACCGGCTGATGCGCGACCGTATCGTGCCCGGTGGCGTCACCGGCGATCTGAATAGTGAGGGAGTCATCGGCCTGCGAAGCTTGCTTGCCGAGATCCGTCGCTGGTTCCCCGCCCTGGTGGAGCTCTATGACAACACCGCCTCGCTGCAGGACCGGACGGTCGGCACAGGCAGGCTGCGCGCCGAACTGGCACGCGAGTACGGGGCAGGTGGCTATGTCGGGCGAGCTTCCGGACGCGGTTTCGACGCCCGGCAGGTCTTGCACTACCCGCCCTATGATAGTCTGGTCTTCGACGTTCCGGTGCTTAACGACGGCGATGTCAACGCCCGCGTCTGGATCCGTATTCGCGAGGTCGAGCAGAGCCTGTTGCTCATCGAGCAGGTCCTCGACCGCCTTCCCGAAGGTCCGATCCTCAGCGCAATCCCTTCCATCGGTGGATATCGGGAAGGCATGGCGCTTGCCGAGGGTTTTCGTGGTGACGTACTGGTCTGGCTGCGGCTTGCGCCGGATGGCAGGATCGAACGCTGCCATCTGCGCGATCCATCCTGGTTTCAGTGGCCGCTGCTGGAGGCTGCGATCGAAGGCAATATCGTTGCCGACTTCCCGCTCTGCAACAAGTCGTTCAATTGTTCCTATTCCGGTCATGATCTTTGAGGGCAAGGTCGCATGCGAAAGCTCCTCTTCGAAAACCTGATCCGCCTGCCGCTGACGGAACCGGCACCACCACCTGCCGATGCGGCGATGGAGGAACTCGCCGCTGCCATCGACACCGCGTCCCGCCGGCGGCTCGGCCGCAGTCTGTCGATCCGCGCGGTCGATGCGGGTTCCTGCAATGGCTGCGAGTTGGAGATGCATGCGCTGAGCAATGCCTTCTACGACATAGAGCGCTTCGGGATTCGCTTCGTCGCCTCACCGCGTCATGCCGATGTACTGCTTGTGACCGGGCCGGTGACGAAGAACATGCGCGAAGCCTTGGAACGGACGTATAACGCCACGCCCGCTCCGAAATGGGTCGTTGCCCTCGGCGGCTGTGCCCGCGACGGCGGCTGCTTCGCGGGCAGCTACGCCGTTATCGGCGGAGTTTCGAAAGTCATACCCGTCGACTTCCATATTCCGGGCTGTCCGCCGTCGCCGACGGACATTCTCAGAGGTCTTCTTGCCTTACTTGAACATGTGAACACGGGAGGCCGCGCTTCGTAACGGCGAGCTTCAATGGTTCGACTTCTCCAGGCTGGATTGATCGTAATAGGTGCTCTGGTCGCGGCGGCGGGCGCGCTCCTTGCGGCCGTTCGTCGCTGGATTTTTCCGCCAACGCCGCCAGTGCGACCGCCGCTCGGCAAGAAGCCGGATGACCATGAGATGGATCCCGCCGTCCGCCTTGCCATCGACGCTGTCGAGAAGGTTTTTGTTCGGGATTTCAAATGGGCTTTCCGTAGGTTATCAAGTTCCGACACCGGCATTGATGCGCGCGCCGAAATCCTCGATGACGGCTGGCCGACAGGTCGGTTCTTGCCGCTGCAAATCAGATCCGTATCGTCGACAAGTAAGCGGCATGGCGATCATACCTATCGCGGAGAGAAGAAACACCTCGACTATTGGACAAGGCATGCGTTGCCGCTTTGGGTGGTAATCGTCGATTATGAAAGTGACCTAATGCTCTGGCAACAGGTTGAGAAGTCGTTGTGCGTGGTAACGGAGTCAGAATGGTCGATCGTCATTCCGGCGACCAATATGCTCGATGCCTCGGCAAGGCTCTGCTTCGATGAGGCCATAACAACCGATCCAGAGTTGCTGATGCGCACGGCCTTTGCGCTTGATCGCGTGCTGATGCAGGAAATGCAGGATCAGACGACGTTTTTTGTGTGGGACGAGTGGGGTGACACAACTGCGATCTTTTGTAATCTCCGCATCTATGTCGGCGGAGGCCAGAAGGAAGAGCCGGATGTGCGGATTGATTATCACCTTCGTGCGCATAGTCTTCATGAAGTCATGATCAAGCTTTTCCCCTGGGCAACCTATGCTTATGCTGAGCCGATTTCGGAGTATTCCGGCGAGATTGCTGTGCACATCCTGAAGGTAGAACTGCGACCTCAAGCCTACGCTTATCTCCAGGCGGAGAGTTTCCTGGAGGGAGGTTATCCCAAAGAAGAGGAACCATCGGCTCCGGAAACCGATGACGTCATCACGGAAGAAGAGGAGCGAGAATTCTGGAGAAGGCGAAGAATGTGTCGACGCCCCAACAATCCGACAGATTAAGCAACGAAGCCCAGCAACTTCATACCAGCCGATAAAAGCAAGCACTTGGCACACGAGGACTGATAGAAATGCCAAGGAGGCGGAAGCAGGCCCGTTTGAATCCACAGGAGGAAGTTCCGCACGCACGGGACACCTACGCCGTCAAAAACACCGACAGGAAGGTATGCCATCGCCGGCAAATGAACTCGCGAGTGCGTTTACGGGACCAAAAAATCAATTGATCAGTCGTCCCGTATTGCGTTCGACGGCATATCCGAGATGCAGCCTCGGCCGGATGCTAAACCACCACCGTCGGTGTCGGGGGTGATTGGATGTGGCTTCAGCACCTACGGCATGACTTCGCCAGCAGACTGTGCGGCCGTTTCGACCGTTGCAAAGCCCAAGGAGGCGCCATTTCGTGATGCATGAGCACGCCGTCAACCCCGTCATCGCCGAGCTGCGCGAGCGTATCGAGCGGCTGGAAGGTGGGGAGATTCGGCGGCGGCTGGTGTTGCCCTTCGGTGTTCCCGAAATCGATGGCCGATTGCCACAGGGAGGGCTGGCGCTCGGCGCGCTGCACGAGATCGCCGGCGGCGGCAATGGCGCGGTCGATGGAGCCGCCACAGCGCTGTTTGCCGCGGCGGTCGCCGCACGCACTCGGGGCCGGTGCTCTGGTGCATGACGCGTGCCGATCTCTTTGCGCCGGCGCTCGCCCAAGTGAGCCTGTCGCCAGGACGGGTCATCTATGTCGAGGCGGGCGATGAAAATGCGCTACTCGCTTGCATGGAGGAGGGATTGCGTCATGGCGGCCTCGGCGCCGTGGTCGGCAACTCGCGCGCCTGTCGGTGACCGCGTCGCGTCGCCTGCAGCTATCGGCGGAAAATTCCGGCATGATCGGCATCGCCGTCCGCCGTTGGCGGCGTCAGACCGAAGCATCCGATTTCGGGCAGCCGACGGCGTCCGCCACCCGGTGGCGTGTCTCCGTGCTCCCATCCTCCCCCTTGCCAGTTCCGGGCGTCGGGCGTTGGCTGCTCGAGCTTATTCGTTGCCGTGCCGGCGAAAGTGCAGATTTTGAAGTGGAAGCCCCCGATGCCAAGGGTCGTATCGCTCTTCCTTCCGACCTGGTCCACGGATCGTCTTCGGCGGAAACTTGGCGAGGCCGCGCCTCCGCCTGAGACGCCGCTCGTTCTCGTCGGTCGTGAGCAGCGCCGGCGCGTTGTGCTCGCCGCCGACAAGGCTGCGCGCGCGGCTGGCTTGTGGGTTGGCATGCCGGCGACGAAGGCGCAGGCGCTGGTGACTGGCCTCGTGGCAATGGACGCCGACCCGGCTGCAGATGCTGAGGCGCTTCAACGTCTGGCGCTCTGGGCGCTGCAGCGCTATGCGCCGATCGTTGCCGCCGATCCACCTGATGGCCTGGTCATCGACACGACCGGTGCCGATCACCTGCATGGCGGTGAGGACCTGATGCTGTCCGGCATGGTCAATCGCTTCTTCCATTCGGGCATTGCCGCGCGGGCGGCGGTCGCCGACACCTGGGGCGCGGCACACGCCTGCGCGCGGTTTCTCGGACAGCCGACTTCTGTCGTTCCGCGAGGGGCGCAGGCCAAGACGATGGGCCGTTTGCCGATCGCGGCCTTGCGGCTTAATCCGGCTATCGTCGACGGTCTTCGCGTGCTGGGCTTCAACACGATCGGCGAGGTTTGTTACCTACACCTACGAGACCACAACGAGCCGCTTGAAAAGCGCCCTCGATGCTCTCGGACAGACGAAGCAATACACCTATGCCATCGACGACAATTTGACCGGCCTGACTCAACGCCGTCAATCCGACGCCGAACGTGACGTTTACCTACGATCCTTATTTCTCCAGGCTTGCCTCGATGACCGACGGCGTTGGGGTCACCAGCTATGCCTACAACCCGTCTTTCGTCGACGGTGCGCAGCAGCTTGCCCAGGAATGCTTTACGGCGACAGGCGCCACGGGGTGCTCGCACACGATCGCATACGGCTACGACGCCCTGGGCCGATCGGCAAGCCGCCAGATTTCCGGGAGCGGGCCGGAGACGTTCACGTACGATGCCATCGGGCGCGTCACCAACCACTCGAGCGATCTCGGCGCCTTCCAGCTCAGCTATCTCGGGCAGACGCAGCAGCTGACTGTGCGGCAGTTGCTGCCCGCCACCTCTACCCTGAAGACGACCTGGAGCTATCTTGATAACGCCCATGATCGGCGGCCGTCGGGCGTAGCAAATACAGGGCTAATACCAACGCTCAATGATTAGAACTCATCGGCCCATTTTCTGTGGCCGATTGACATGACGCGCCAAGGCTGGCGTTGGAGCTTGTGCCAAGCATCGCAGCAGTGATCGACGATGTCCTCGTAAGATTTGAAGACGCGGTTGGAGAGCCAGTTTTCGCGCATGAACTGCCAGAGGTTTTCAACCGGGTTGAGTTCGGGCGACTTTGGCGGCAGCGGCAAGATGGTGACGTTTTCGGGCACGGTGAGATTGTTGGACATGTGCCAGCCCGCCTGATCCATGATGAGGATAGCGTGGGCGTCTTCGGCGACATGGCGGGAGATTTCCATCAGATGCTGGTTCATGGCATAGGTGTCGCACCACGGCATGACGAGTGCGGCGGCCTTGCCGAGCTTCGGGCAAATCGCACCGAAGATATAGGCCGATCTCGTGCGCTGGTCGTGCGGCGCTGAGGGCCGTGTTCCGCGCTTGGCCCAGCGACGGGTGATCTTGTTCTTCTGGCCGATGCGGGCTTCGTCCTGGAACCAGATTTCTATTCGTTTTCCTTTAGCGGCTCCGGCAGCGATTTCCGCCACTGCGGCGGGGAAGTTTTTTTAAATTCCTCGATCGCTTGCGGGTCTTGTGCATGGTGCTTGGGACGTGCGGTGAGTTTGCGATAGCCCATGGCATTCAACTCGCGCCCCAGCGTCTGGCGGCTCACCAAGACACGATGCTCCTGCCAAAGCCATTGCACCAGATCAACGAGCCTCCAGCGCACGACGCCATCGAGATAGGGAACAGGACCTTTCTCGACCGCCTCGGCAAGCGCCTTGCGCTGCTTGTCATCGAGCAAGGGCTCCCGCCCCGTCGCCTTGCCTGTCTTCAGACCATCAGGACCGTGCAGATTGAAACGCTCAACCCAATCGCGGATGATCTGCAAACCCACCCCGCCAATCGACGCCGCCTGGCTCCGCGAACCGCCCTCGTAAATGACCGACAAGGCAAGCAACCGGCGGGACCAATCTGCATCCCGGCTCTGCCTCGCCAGCCGACGCAATTCATCAGCCGTATAGTCCTCGCGGATCTTCAGTGCTGTTCCCATGGCGAAATCTCCTTCCGCCATGTTGAATCATGATTTGACCAAAAACGGAATCCGTTGAGTCAACATCATTGAGCCTCGGTATAACGGCCGGACAATTTACCAACTTCACGTTTGAGACGACGCCGGAGAACTTCATTTCGGGCATAACTCAGACGAGCGACACGGTGGTGGCTGAACCCAATCCTACCGCTCAAAATATCTCCTTTAACAATCTCAACGAGATCACCCAAGTTTCTGGGCAAGCTTTCAGCTACGACGCGAACGGAAATTTACTATCTGATGGCGCACGGACCTATGTCTGGGATGCAGACAATCGTCTAGCCGGTATCGCCTACGCCTCTCAACCCGGAAAGCAAACACATTACACATATGACGGCCTTGGCCGCCGCATCGAAATCGATGAAATCCCCGGCTCGGGAGGTGCGGCGGTCGTTTCCAAATATATTTGGTGCGGCGCCTCACCTTGCCAACGCCGAGATGCGTCCTACTCACCAACTCGAAACTACTTTGATGAAGGCGAATACAGATTTGATGCCGCCAATCTGGCCCTTTATTATGGAGTCGACCAAATCGGATCAGTGAGGCGGGTTTTCTCAAGCGAAAACGACGCACCCGCTTATGATTACGACCCTTGGGGAGTTCCAGGACAGACTACGCCCTTCATAACAGACTTCGGTTTCGCGAAAATGATGAACAGCGCGTCCTCAGGTCTTAGCTCTACTTGGTTTCGTGAATATGATCCGACGTCTGGCCGCTGGATTACACGTGACCCTGTTGGAGTGGTCACTTCTTTGAACTTATACGTACGTCGATAGTGACCCGCTCGATTTTATCGATGTTGAAGGGAAAGCCAAAAAACGCCCTCCTGTTATCATTTGCGTCGGGATAAATCAGTCTTGTGGCGCGCCGATGCGTCCACCCGGTATCAATCCTGATTATCCGGGCGTATGTTATCAATGCCTTATGAGAGAGAAAAAATGGCCCTACGGTCCGGCTCCAGATTGCGATGAATGATGGAAGAGCACACTGGAAATGAATTGAACCTCATGCTTGAGGCGAAGAAGCCATTGGCAATGTTCTATTTTTGCCGCGCCATGGATGATAAAGATATTTTGCCAATCGACGACTTTGCCCCTCACGTCGAAAATGGTCGGATCATGATGGAGGAGTTTGACGCTCCGGTCCCGGTAGGTTCTGACTCAAAGTATCAGATCACCTATGTTCTTTACGCACTTGCGGCGGAAGCGTGGAGAATTCCCGCGATGAAAATTGCGCTTACGGCCCAGAACGAGAACTTGAGAAAACCCGACGAAGGGATCGATCGTATTATCGGTATGTTACTCGGGTACCCCAAGGATGCAATTGATTCATGGATCCAGTCGGGTGTCGACAAAGGTGCATATCGCTAGCAACCGGGCTAGTACTACAGTTGCGTTTGATTTGAAATCATGATTCATTTCCCGCATTTGACGGGAGGGAATCGAATGTCGGTAGCGGGTTGGTCCGGGTCCATGCTGGCGTGGCAGCGTGAGCTCGATGCCTTGAAGGTGCGGTTGGGTCCGGTGTTTGGTCGCCGCGAATTGCGCGTATCGTGTGGTGCCTTTCTGGATGGGTTATTGTCGGGAGCAGAGCGCAAGACCGGCTGGTTGATGGCTGAACAGGCAGGACTGGATCGCCCTTATCGGATGCAGTCGCTGCTGGGGCGCAGCCATTGGGATGCTGACGCATTGCGCGATGCGGTGCGCGCTTATGCAATGGAGTCTCTAGGTGACGCGGACGGCGTTCTTGTGGTCGATGAGACCGGCTTCCTGAAGAAAGGCGTTCATTCGGTGGGTGTCGCGCGACAATATTCCGGCACGGCCGGCCGGATTGAGAACTGTCAGGTCGGTGTTTTCCTTGCCTATGCAAGCCGCTACGGTCAGACCCTGATCGATCGGCAGCTTTATCTGCCGAAGGGGTGGGCTGAAGATGAAGCGCGCCGTACTTCGGCTCACGTCCCCCAGTCCCAGACCTTCGCGACCAAACCGACCATCGCTGCCAAGCTCATAGCCGATGCGCTGGATGCCGGCGTGCCTTGTGCCTGGGTATTGGCCGATGCGCTCTATGGTTCGGATCGAAGCTACGCCGGATGCTGGAAAGCCGTGGCCAGCCTTATGTTCTAGCAGTTCGCTCCAACCATTGCCTGCGCTTCGTGCGCGAGCAATGCTTCGAGCAAACTGATCCGGAGACGATGGCCGCGGAATTAGAGGCGGAGGCCTGGTCAAGTCATCCAGCAGGCGAAGGCGCCAAAGGCCTTCGGCTTTATGATTGGGCCCGTATTCCTCTCAGCTCTCGTCCTGATGCACAATGGGAGCGCTGGCTTCTGATCCGCCGCAGCCGACGCGAACCCGATGCGCGCGCCTATTATTTTGTCTTTGCGCCTGCCGGTACGGAACTGAGCGAGTTGGCTGGCGCTGCCGGGCTGCGTTGGACGGTAGAAGAATGCTTCCAGCGTGCGAAGGACGACCTCGGCCTGGATCATTGCGAGGCGCGATCCTGGCATGCCTGGAACCGGCACATGACGCTCGTCATGGCGGCCGCTGCATTCCTCGCCAAGCTCGGCGCCGACCTACGCCGTACCGCTGCTGGCAAACCGAACGAAACGAGTCCAAACCCGCCAATCGCCGCCTGACCAACACCCTGGCGCTCCTGCCTAGCGTCGCAGAGATCCGCTATATGATCAAACGGCTCTTACTGCCGCCCCCAATCAGAGTTCGCCTGATCTTGGCATGGTCGCTCTGGCGACGCATGCATCAAGCGTCCGCAACCCTCGCTCACTACAGAGCCAGGAATCAAACGCAACTGTAGTACTAGGTTACCTTGGCCAATCTCTCGTCCAAGAAGGCTTCCGGATCAGAGAAGAACTCGCTCATTAACGCGAAATGATCGGTCATGCGGTAATCAATTTGCGACAAACCTTCATTCGTCATGTGCAACAACATCGCATTTGGATATGACATGATGATGGGTGAGTGGGTGGCAATAATGAACTGGGCCTCATCGGCCACCTCCGCTTCCTGCAGTATTCTTAGAGCGGCGGATTTTCAGGTTGAATCGGTCAGGGATTCCGTTGCGGTGGGTTTCGTGATTCACTTTCGGCCGGAGGTGATTTGCGATGCCGAAAGCCTATTCGCGTGATCTTCGGGAGCGTGTCTCCCGCTATGTTGATGCCGGCCATTCGCGGCATGCGGCGGCCGCCCATTTTGGCGTATCGGTTTCTTTCGTCGTGAAGCTGATGAAGATTTGGCGCAGCTCCGGCCGGCTTGATCCCAAGCCCGGCGGCGGGCGGCGCCATTCCAAACTCGATCCACACCGGGGCTTTCTGCTGCGCCGAATTGATGAGAAAGACGATCTGACCATGCCCGAGCTTGCCGCGGAATTGGCCGCCAAGGGCACGCATGTCGACCCGGCGTCGATCTCCCGTTGGTTCATTCGAAACGGCTATCGCTTCAAAAACGTATGGCTCGCCCGTCTGCAAGTGGTCTGAAAGAGCCTGATCAATCTGCACCAACGTATCCGGTCTCAAGGCATGCCTTGGCCAAGATGGAGCTCCGCACGCCTTGATCCTCATAAACGCTCCGGCGAGCGTCCGCCATCTTTTTGATCGGGTTTTCAAGGCGTCGTCTAACTGTCAGGCCATTTTCCTCATTCCACCCGCAGATACTCGCGAGGCAGCAACGCCTCGACTACGACACGGCGGCTGTGTGTTCGAACATCACACGTTTCTGCAACACTGCCCAAATGATGCGCGCCATCTTTGCCGCCAATGCGACGATAACGATGTTTGGATGAGCGCGCGCGATCAGTCCTCGTAGCCACGCTCCAGTTGCGGTCTGGGTTCGTGCCAGATGCGGCATGGCGGATCTGGCTCCATCGCTACAATTGGCATCGCCCGCATGGCAGCTTAAAGTCCAACACGCCCATCAGCCGACTCGGCCTCTCCGAGGACAACCTATTGAGGCCCCACACCTAGAGCGCAGTGGACGACGTTTGCGACGCGCTTCCGGTAAATACTGACAGAGGCCAAGCCCATAATCTTCCTTGCTGTAAATGAAGCGATAGATTGTCTCTTTACAGGCGCGGACGAGGCTGTGCCCCTCCAACAACAGGCGCCCGGCGATCTGCTCCGGAGACCAGCGTGCCTCCAACTGGTTGATAATCTCCGTGCGTAAATTCGGGTGCCGCCCCAGCTTTCTCAGCCGGCGTCGCCGTTCCTTGGAGATATCGTGAGCTACCGTGCTGTAGTAGCCGTCGTAGTCCGGCAGTTCACGATCATGAAACGTATTGCGCTTGATCTCGCGGTAAATCGTCGAGCGATGGCGGCCAAGCTGACGTGCCATTTTGTTGACGGGAACTTTTGCCGCCACCAGCTGATGCAGGCGTCGTCGGTCGGCGAGAGCAAGCTGCGTATAGCATCGGGACACGCCAAAATCTCCAAAGTGAAGCCATTGTAATCATTGGCATGTCGCACTTGAAAATAGAATGCATCAACAATTGCAGGTTGTGATCGATAAGAACTATTATGGAACCGCAACGCGATTTCTTGGGTTCAATTTCACCTGTGGAGTTTGAATAAAAAACGGTGCGAAAGTCAGGGGTGCAGGTCGGATTGAAAAGTCCCCACAGCGGATGCTGCCCCCTTCGCCCGCCGAATGGCATCCAAAGCGATCATTGTCAACAACGTCGCGGCGAGAATGAGAAGATAGCCGCCGACGGCGCGATAAATGAGGACGCCTAGAATGCCGCCGGTCAAGAAGGCGACAATTGTGTAGAAATGCAGCCGGAGCTTGCTCAGATTGTGTCGCGCCTCCGCCTCGGGCTCATGTCCACGTAGAATGTCGAAGGCGATTCCGAGTTCGATTCCGAGATCGGTGGCCATGCCGGATACATGCGTGGTGCGCACGCGGGCATCGGAGATGCGGGTAACGACGGCATTCTGCACGCCCATCAGGAACGCAAGGCCGAGAACGAGAACCGGCACACGCCAGGCGGCCAGCAACCAGAGATCCGCACAGCCGAGAAGGGCAAGCAGCGCTGCTTCGGTCAGGATGCTGTAGGCGTAAATGGCATGGACGCTACGACGACGGCCTTCATTGACGATCAGCGTCGATACCGCCGAGCCAAGTATGAACGCCACTACGATGCCGCTATAGAACAGCGCAGAGAGCCACTGGCCAACGGCCAGATGATCGGAGAGCGTGGAAACGTTGCCCGTCATGTTGGCGGAGAAGAAGCCGACGGCATAGAAAGCCGATGCGTTCAGAGCGCCGGCGATGGCGGCAAGCGAGGCCGCAAGGCCGCGATCGATCTTTTCGTTACGGTGAGTACCCTGTCTTACGAGCATGTGGTGCGAGCTATTGACTTGATGGGATGGGAATCGTTGTGAGGAAAGATTGTGGTTTAATCGCTTTGCTTTGGTCTAGAGGCGCACGCAGGGAGCAGATCGGTCCGACTTGTTAGCACGAATGCATACATTGACGGAGTTCGTCGGCCACGAATGGCTCCTTTGAGGGGGCACAGTCCATTCCGCAGTGCAAAGTGTCGCAACTCTGCGACAGTTTCGTTCAGTCAATGCATGTCCAGCTTCCTCATCTTACGATGAAGCGTGGCTCGGTTCATGCCGAGCGCCAGCGCGGCCTGCGTCACATTGCCATTGGTGCGCGAAAGCGCCCTGAGAAGAGCCGCACGTTCGGCCTCTTGAAGAGCTTCTTCATCGCCCGGATGGCTTTCCCGCAATGCATCGGCGGCGGGAACGCCAGCGGAAATTCTGTTGTCGTCGAGTTTTAACGCCACGCGGGCGGCTCTCGTCGCACCAAGCACCATGTCGTTCCGATCGACCGCAAGAAGCGCCGAGGTCGAACCGCTATCGGTCGGAACCATAACGAAGCGAGCTGCGGAAAAGGCGCTCCGGAAAAGATTGAGTTCGATGCGCATCGCCGCCTCGCGAACCGTCTGGTAGATGATGGAGAGCGTCATGTCGTTAATGTCCTCGCGGCACGTCGAAACGTCCAGCGCGCCGGCCATCTGACCACGATGGTCGCGGATCGGCGCTGTGGTGCAGCTCAGATTGATGTTGGAACAGAAAAAGTGCTGATCACGGACGATCGTCACAGCCCGATCGTCGGCAAGCGCCGTGCCGATGCCATTGGTGCCGATGCTCGCCTCGGTCCATACAGAACCGGTCCAGAGGCCGAGATTTTGGAACTCCTTATCGTCGCCCGCCGTACCGCGCCGTTCCAGCGCAATGCCGTCACGATCGGTCAGCAGCAGACAGCAGCCGGCCTTACCGACCGTCGAGAAAAGCCGGCCGAGCTCATCGGCGGCTTCCACCACCAGCCTTTCCGACCGTTGGCGTGCCAATTGAAATTCCTGCTCGCTCAGACGAATAGGCAACCGCTTCTCCTCGGGTGCCAGTCGGTGCATCGTCATGCAGCGCCGCCACGAAGCGACGATCGTCGAACTTGCAGCAACAGACTGCGCGGATGCATAGACCTCATCCGCATGCGCAGATTGCTCGTACATCAGGCTCCTCCCACCGAATGTTAGATCAATTCTTGCTAAAAAAATGCCGTATGGCAATTGCTCGGCGGACTGCCGCCCGACGTGTTTCTAAAATCAATATTCACGCCCTTCCTAGGCTGACGTGACTGCCGCACGACGGGACGTCTCACCCCGTTGCGCCTCGCTTCGGAAGTCCAAAACGAGAGTCCCCGCCCTTTCGCCGAGTGACTCTGCTGATCGCGACGCCGGTCAGACATGCCCTTGCGCGAGCGGCCGCAATTGCCTCGCGGTAGGAGAACTCTACGTCTCCAGCATATTTCTGGTGGGCGGCATCTTCGCCATTGAACGACTGCAGCGTGCGCTTTGCGGCAATGATTTCGGCAGCGTAAGCCGAGGCACTCGCAAGAGAATCGTGCGCGGCATCATGCCCAGAGCACCGATACAGAGGATCGAATTTCTCAATGTTACAGATGCGGTCAAGCTCGAACAGCCATCGGAAGGGCGAGCGAATGAGCGCCGCAGCCGTCAGGGCCAAGAGAGCAGAGGCTGAAAGAAAACCATGGCGGCGCAAGAAAGGAAGGAGGAGTACGAGGCGCGTGGCAGTCTGTTTTCTTGATGAAGGATGTTGTTTGCCTTCGTCGTCTTCACGCGCAGGGCCCTGGGATAGTTGTGCAGGCTGTCGGTCGTGCTGAGCTATCATCAACGCCGTGATCTCCTAAGATTTTCATGATGCTCTTGTCCGTCGGATTGCCGATGGTGTCGTTGATTATTGTCAATTACGAGCCGCGTTCGGGGCTTGGTACACATTCGCCCCTACGCGGCTACGCGGGCCAGCGCACAGCGCGACCAGAGCGCATGCAGCGCACCGACCAGATGCTCGATATCGGCATCCGAATGCAGCGGCGTCGGCGTGATGCGCAGGCGTTCGGTCTTCTTCGGTACGGTCGGATAGTTGATCGGCTGGACGTAGACGCCCATGTCGAGCAGCAGATCCGATATCCACTTGCACTTGGCGGCATCGCCGACCAAAACCGGCACGACATGGCTCGGGTTCGGCATATGCGGAATGCCGGAGGCATCAAGCTGGGTGCGCAGCCTGCGCACCCGGTCCTGATGGCGGGCGCGTTCGAACTGGCTGACCTTCAGATGCCGGATCGAGGCGACGGCGCCCGCCGCCAAGGCCGGCGGCAGCGAGGTCGTGAAGATGAAACCGGAGGCGAACGAACGGATGAAATCGCAAAGTGCGGCCGAGGCGGCGATATAGCCGCCCATGACGCCGAACGCCTTGCCGAGCGTGCCCTCGATCACCGTCAGCCGGTCCATCAGCCCTTCGCGCTCGGCAATGCCGCCGCCGCGCGGACCGTACATGCCGACGGCATGCACCTCGTCGAGATAGGTCATGGCGCCATACTTATCGGCGAGATCGCAGATCTCCTTGACCGGCGCGATGTCGCCATCCATCGAATAGACGCTCTCGAAAGCGATCAGCTTCGGCGCCTTCGGATCGGCGGCCTTCAGCTTGGCTTCGAGATCATGCAGGTCGTTGTGCTTCCAGATGACCTTGTCGCACTTGGCGTAGCGGATTCCCTCGATCATCGAGGCATGGTTCAGCGCGTCGGAGAAGATGATCAGGCCGGGGATCTTGGCGCCGAGCGTGCCGAGCGTCGCCCAGTTGGATATATAGCCGGAGGTGAAGATCAGCGCTGATTCCTTGCCGTGCAGATCGGCGAGCTCCTGCTCGAGCAGAACATGGTAGTGGCTGGTGCCGGAAATATTCCGGGTGCCTCCCGCACCCGCGCCACAGTGATCGATCGCCTCTTTCATGGCTTCGATCACCTTCGGATGCTGGCCCATGCCGAGATAGTCGTTCGAGCACCAGACCGTCACGTCCTTGGAGCCTTCCGGCGTATGCCAGGTCGCGCGCGGAAAGTTACCGCGCTGACGCTCCAGATCGGCGAACACACGATACCGGCCTTCCTGACGAAGACCGTCCAGTTCACCTTTGAAAAATGCTTCGAAATCCATGCTTGGCTCCCTTCTATCGAAAGTGCGATACACCAGTCCGACCGAGAGCTATTTGATCTGCGTCAAGTCTTGAAACTCCTTCGGCATTTTCGTTCTTTGACAAGGATCAATTATCCGCCGGACCGTTCAGGTTAAGGCTCCGGCCCATGAGCACTTTCCTCCGCACAAGAAACGCCATCACCGGCCTCGCTCAGCCTTCGAAGTTCCTGGATTCGCAGATCGCGTCCTCCCAACGCTGCTTATCGTGACCGTTTTATGCTTCGCAGTCGGCCTCTATTTCAGCTTCACATCCGATGTCGACTATCAACAGGGTCAGACCGTCAGGATCATGTACGTCCACGTCCCTGCCGCTTGGGTGGCTCTTCTCTGCTATACCGTGATGACGGCGAACGCGACCGGTTTCCTGGTCTGGCGGCACGCTCTTGCCGACGTTGCGGCGCGATCTGCGGCACCGCTCGGGGCCGCGTTCACCTTCATCTCTCTCGTCACAGGCGCGATCTGGGGCAAGCCGATGTGGGGCACCTGGTGGGTGTGGGACGCGCGCCTGACCTCCATGTTCATCCTGTTTATAATGTACCTCGGGATACTGGCCATCAACCATGCGATCGACGAGTCGACTCAGGCCCCGCGGCTGACGTCGGTCATCATCATCGTTGGTTTCATAAATATCCCCATCATCAAGTTTTCGGTGAACTGGTGGAACACGCTGCACCAGCCGGCGAGCGTGCTGAGACTGGACGGTTCGGCGATGGACGTCGAATTTCTCCGTCCCCTGCTGATTATGGGGTTCGCCTTCGCCGCTCTGTTTGCAACGCTTCACATTGCATCGATCCGAAACGAGATCTGGCGCAGAAAACTAATCTCTCAACACAGGCTCGCAGCAAGAGCTGCCAATGCATAGGGAGAACTGAAATGGATCAGCTTCAATACGTGTCCGCGGCTTATTTCATCGCGTTCCTCGTCACGACGGCAATCGCTCTTAAAATCTGGCTGGACGGCAACAGCTATCGCCGTCAGGTCGAGGCGCTCGTCAGGATCCGCAGTAAGCAGTCTCCTAGAGATCGATAGAATGCGACCCTGTTTCCGAACCCCGCATGTCGCTTCCGATACCCGCTAGGTCCGGGAGCGGCCAATCGCCGAAGACGCTTCGATTCCCGTTGATCTGAATGCCGAATTTTCATTAGTGCTTTGGCAGCGGTGTGCGCGTTACCGAACTTCGGTGGTAGAGAGACTTCCGACGGCAAGCCGGTCGTGATAGACGCCGATCCCTACGCTTTCGATTAGCGTGTGAACAGCTTTCCTCGCCAGTTCCGACTCGACATGGCCATCAAGGGTCACCTCCCCACCCTTGACGGAAACCTGCACCTTCTGCGGTGTAAGACCGAGCTCCGATCTTAGGCGGGTGCGCACCGCGATCCTGACGGCTTCATCGTCCCGAGGCAGCGTCGTTGCCGGGGCATCTAAGATCAGGCCGAGAATATCGCGCCGGCTGACGATCCCGACCAGACGGCCATCTTGGACGATCGGCAAACGCTTGATCCGATGCGCCTGCAGGCTTTCCGCGATCTCGGATACCTCGCTGTCGGGCCGAGCAACAATCACGTCCTGCGACATGACATCGGCCACGCACCATCCATGGCTGCCGATATATCGTTGAAGATCGGTCTCCGAAATCGCGTCAGGCGACCGCGCCATCCGAGGCATCGCTCGAATCTCGCGCCGTAGCAGCAGGTCGCCCTCCGTCAGCATCCCGCAGATGCGACCCTCGTCATCAACGACGGGGAGGCCGCTCACATTGTTCTGGATTAATATCGCAGCCGCTCGGCGCACGCTGACCGCCGGGCTGATCGAAACCACATTCCGGGTCATTATATCTTTGGCCAGCATGCCCCGTCTCCTCGCGCGTCATAGACTGTGTTTGCTTACTCTAGCGGGAGGCGGCGTCGACGCTTTGATCTCGATCAACCGGCGTAGCGGTCGCCAGCCTCGGCCAGTAATTTCTCAAGCTTCGAGCGTTCGTCGTCCGTGAGCTTGGCATGTGGCGGAATCCGCCTCCGTGTCGATCGCGCGACGACGACGGGCACCATCGAACATCCGAGAAGCAAGATCGGCGATGCCCAAAGCAGAAGCGTGGTCCATTCCAGTCGCGGCTTGAGCAAAACAAACTCGCCGTAGCGTGATACGATATAATCGAGCACCTGCTGATCGGTATCGCCGTTGAGGAGGCGCTTGCGTACCAGCAGGCGCAGATCGCGGGCAAGATCGGCATTGGAATCGTCGATCGACTGGTTCTGGCAAACCATGCAGCGCAATTCGGCCGAGATCGTCCGCGCCCTTGTTTCGAGGGTCTTGTCGGGCAGCACCTCATCGGGATTGACGGCAAAGGCTGAGATCGGAGCTAGCAAGAGGACGAAGAGGATGAGCAGGCGCATAAGCGCTTTTACCTTCTCCCCGGCGGGGAGAAGGTCGCGCGCAGCGCGGGTTGAGGGGGCGTTATAGACGCTGTTGCCGTGTGGAGAGCCCCCCTCATCCGCCCTTCGGGCACCTTCTCCCCGAGGGGAGAAGGGGATGTCGCTATACCCGCTCACTCCGCCGCCTCCATTGCCGGACGGACCGGAGTTGCCCTGCGGCTCGGCGCGCCGATGCGCAGGCGGCGGTCGCTGAGCGAGACGAAGCCGCCCAGTGCCATGACGATGGCGCCGCCCCAGATGCAGATGATGAACGGCTTCCACCAGATGCGCACCACAATGCCGCCATCCTTGCTGGGATCGCCGAGCGAGACGTAAAGCTGGTTAAGGCCGAGCGTCAGAATGCCGGCCTCGGTCGTGGCGGTGCGGCCGGCGGTGAAGAGCCGCTTGGCGGATGAGACATTGGCAACAGTGACGCCGCCGCGGCTGACCGTAAACTGGGCGCGATCCTCGGTGTAGTTCGGACCGACACCCGGCTGGATTCCGTCGAAGCGCAGCGTATACCCACCAAGCTCGGCCGTGCCGCCCGGCTTCATCTCAGTGATGTTTTCCAACTGGAATGTCGTGACCGCGACGATGCCGAGCACGGTGATGCCGAGCCCGGCATGGGCGAGCGCCGTCCCGAACGCCGAACGCGGCAGACCGGTCAGACGCCGCCACGCGACATGCCCTGCCACCTTGCCGATCCCCGTGCGATACCAGAGATCGGTGACGGCGCCGAAGAGCAGGAAGAAGCCGGCGGCCAGGCCGAAGACGGCAAGCACCGGTCCGCCATGGCGCATGTAGAACAGGACCAGACCTGCGACCAGGGCAAGGCCGGCGGCGACATAGAGCCGCTGCAGCACGCCGAGCAGATCGCCGCGCTTCCAGGCAAGCAGCGGCCCGAAGGGAACCGCAATCAGGATCGGCGTCATCAGCAGTCCGAATGTCATGTTGAAGAAGGGCGGCCCGACGGAAATCTTGTCGCCGGTCAGCGTCTCCAGCGCCAGCGGATAAAGCGTGCCCGTCAGCACCGTGCCGCAGGCAACCGTCAGGATGAGGTTGTTCAGCACCAGCGATCCCTCACGCGAGATCGGCGCGAACAGGCCGCCGGCGGCAAGCCGCGGAGCGCGGAAGGCAAACAGCGTCAGGGCGCCGCCGATGAAGAACAACAGGATGCACAGGATGAAGACGCCGCGCGTCGGATCACTGGCAAAGGCATGCACAGAAGTCAGCACGCCGGAGCGCACCAGGAAGGTGCCCATCAGCGACAGCGAAAAGGTCAGGATCGCCAGCAGCACCGTCCAGATCTTCAGAGCATCGCGCTTTTCCATGACGAGCGCCGAATGCAGGAGTGCCGTGCCGGCAAGCCACGGCATGAAGGAGGCGTTCTCCACCGGGTCCCAGAACCACCAGCCGCCCCAGCCGAGTTCGTAATAGGCCCAGTAAGAGCCCATGGCGATGCCGAGCGTCAGAAAGGTCCAGGCCGCCAGCGTCCAGGGGCGAACCCAGCGCGCCCAGGCGGCATCGATACGGCCCTCGAGCAAAGCGGCGACGGCGAAGGAAAAGCAGACCGAGAAGCCGACATAGCCGAGATAAAGCAGCGGCGGATGGATCGCCAGGCCGATATCCTGCAGCACCGGATTGAGGTCCTTGCCTTCGGCAGGCGCCGGATTGAGACGGAGAAACGGATTGGAGGTCAAAAGGATGAAGATCAGAAAGGCGGCCGAAATCCAGGACTGCACCGCGAGCACGTTGGCGCGCAACGTATCCGGTAGATTGCGCCCGAACAGCGCCACTAGGGCGCTGAATAGCACCAGGATTAGCAGCCAGAGCATCATCGATCCTTCGTGATTGCCCCAGACGCCGGAAATCTTGAAGATCAGCGGCATCAGCGAATGGGAATTCTCCCAGACGTTCAGTACCGAAAAATCGGAGACGACATAGGCATAGGTCAAAACGCCGAAGGAAAAGGCAACCAGCGCGAACATGACGACGGCGCCGACCGGCGCGATGTCCATCATCGACAATTCTCCCCGCCGTGCGCCGATGACCGGGATGATCGAGACGATGATCGCGGTCGCGAGCGCCAGCACCAGCGCATAGTGTCCGAGCTCGATGATCATTGGCTTGCTTCCTCGCCTTTCCAGACGCCGTCCGCCTTCAGCTTGTCGGCGACTTCCTTCGGCATATAGCGCTCGTCATGCTTGGCAAGCACACTGTCGGCAACAAAGACGTCGCTGCCGGGCTCGAATCTGCCTTCGGTGACCACCCCCTGCCCCTCGCGAAAGAGATCCGGCAGGATACCATTATATTTGACTTTGATCGCATCGGTGCCGTCGGTGACGGAAAACTGAACCTGAGTTCCCTGGCCGCGCACCAGGCTGCCCTGACCGACGAGGCCGCCGAGGCGGATCAGCGTGCCGGCGCTGACCGGATTCTTGGCGAGGTCGGCCGGCATATAGAAATAAGCGACAGATTGGCTGAACGCGAAGAGAACGAGCAGCACGGCGGCGGCGATGAAGCTCATACCGCCGGCAATGACGGCCAGACGTTTCTGCTTGCGGGTCATTGCTGCGTCACCTCCGTCGGCAATCCAAGCTCCTTCGCCAGTGACAGAAGCTGCTTGCCTTCGTCGCCATCGGCTGGGAAGGACTGCAAGCCGCGCTTTAGCGCAGCCGCGGCGCGATCCTTGTCGTTCAGCACGGCATAGGAGCGGATCAGCCGCATCCATCCTTCGAAATTCTTCGGGTCTTCCCTAAGCTTGGCGTCGAGGCTCGCGACCATGCCGCGGATCATCTGCTGACGATCGCCAGCGTTCATCGCATCGGCGGCGGCAACCTGCTCGCTGGTCGGGTTTCCGGGCGCATTGGTATTGGCCGACCCTGCCGCCGCCATAGCGGCCGCGCCGCCGTTCTTGGCGATATGGTCATTGACGGCAACCATCCAGGGCGCATCGGGAGGCGATTGCTGCGCCAGCGCCTCGAAGGCCGTCTTTGCCTCCGCCGTCTTGCCGTCCTGCTCCAACGCAAGCGCGAGATAGAAGAGCGCACGGGGATTGTTCGGCTCAAGTTGCAGGATCTGCGCGAGAATCGTCCGGGTTTCGGCAGTCACCTTTCCACCGGCGAGAGCCATTGTCGTCTCCGACAATCCATCAAGCCTCGCAACATTGGGACCAAGGATTCGAATGACGTTTCGATAGGCAGTTTCAGCCTGGTCGACGCGGCCCATTTCCAAATAAACTGGAGCGACGACGTCCCAGCCTTTCCCATCATCGGGAAAGAGCCGCAGATGATCTTCGATCTTCCGGACCAGAATCGGGGTGTCCTCGCCGGGATTTCTCAGCCGCTCCTCTAGTGGTTTGGATGGAAGCTCCGGCGAGCCTAGAGCGGTGTAGATACCGACGCTGACAAGCGGCAGGAAGACCACGACGATCAGCTTCCACCACCTGTGCGACCTCGCTGTCGTCGGCGCCTCGGCTCGATCGCGCTCGGCCGCCTTCAAAAGACGTCTGGCCGTCTCCGCCTTCGTGATTTCATACTCGTTCGCCGAAATCCGGCCGAGCCCAAACTCCCTCTCGAGTTCCTGCAATTGATCGCGATAGACGGCGGTCGCGTCCACTGAAACCGCCATGGATGGTATCCGGCCCGAGGATAGCGGATGTAACAATGCCGCCGTTGTTGCCGTCGTAACGACCGCGAATAGTATCCAAATCATCATAGGTGGAGGCGCCTTTCTTCGTCCGCACCTTATCTTCCCTCGGCGGGCCGACATTGATCGGGATCAAATATTCGGTGACGAACCTACCCTACCCGCCCGATGTCGAGCAGCGAAAGATTCCAAATTTGGAGCAGCTCAGCAGATTGAGCGCAGCATTTCGACGTTGTCGATCCGCACGTTTTTTCCCGCCACGACGACGCCGACGTCCGAAAGCGCGGAGAATGCCCGCGAGAGAGCCTCCGGTGCCAATCCGAGCTTTCCGGCAAGAATTCGCTTGCGATACGGCAAGCGGAACGCCGCCTGCGTTGCGGACCCCGGACAATGCCGCAGGAAGTAGTTTGCCATCCGCTGGGCTGCCGTCTGAGACCGATCACCCGCGATGCACTCGAAGGCCTCCACCAGATGCCGCGAGGCAATCCGCATCAAGTTCAACAGCACGCCCGGATGTTCCGCGATAAGAACGCGAAGCTGGAAGAGATCGATCGCGGCGACCTCGGCAGAGTCCGTCGCCCATGCGGTGAGCGCATGCGAGCGACCTCCCGGGATAAGATATTCGGCGAAGACGTCTCCAGGTTCGCAGATGCCGACGTCGGTCTCGCCACCGCTCGCTTTACCCCTCGTCAGCCGCACAATGCCGGTCACGACGTAGAAGACATGGAGGGCGTCCTCGCCTTCCGAGACGACGCATTCATTCGGACCGAACGTCCAGAATTCCACCAGCGAAAGAAGGCTTTCTACGGCGTGCTCGTTCAACCCCTCGCAGAGCGAGGATTTGTAAGCATCGAACTGCCCCCCAAACGACGGCTATGGTTTCGGTGGGTCGGTTTCGTCATCCGCGAGTATCCTCCATGCGGCGCCCTGCAGATCATCGTACTGACCGCTTTTGAGCGACCAGAGAAACGCGGCCAACCCCATGCCACCCATGAACAGCGCGATCGGGATCAAGTAGATCAGCATATTCATGCGAGCTTGGCCTCCCGGTTTCCGCCGCCCTCTCTTGGCATTTGCGACCAGCGGGCGTTTGCCAGCGCGCTAAGCCGCAGGGCGTTGGTCACGACGATCAGAGACGATGAGGACATTGCGACCGCGGCAATCAGCGGCGTGGCGAAGCCCGCGATCGCGATGGGAACCGCAAGCACGTTGTAGGCAATGGCCAAAGCAAAGTTCTGCCGGATGAGCATCGCCGCTCGCTGCGCGACTTGTATGGCTTCGGGGACCACGTCCAGCCGGTCGTTGAAAAACACCAGATCAGCCGCCTGGCGACCGATGTCCGAGGCGGTGGCGGGCGCCATCGAAACATGGGCGGCGGCCAGCGCCGGCGCATCGTTGATGCCGTCACCGACCATCAGAACGCGGCAGCCGCCGTCGCCAAGCGCCTTGCACTCCTCAACCTTTTGCGCAGGCGTCAGTCCGCCGATCGCCCGATCGATATGGAGCGTTCGCGCGGCATGATCCACCACGTTCTGCCGGTCGCCGGAAAGGATGACAGTTCCGAAGCCTGTGGCTTCGAGCCTGGCGACCGCCTCAGGCGCCCCTGGTCTTAGAGAGTCCTCGAAGAAAAACCGAGCAAGAACCACGTCGTTTCGTGAAAACACGACTTCTGAGAACGGCCCCTCGATTGCCGGATCCGCAGACGCGCCACCGGATGCGAACGAGGCACTGCCAAGTCTGTAGACATCGTCGCCGCGCCAACCCTCCAGGCCGCCGCCGGGGACTTCCGCTATCCGGTCGAACTCCATCGGAACCTGGCTCGAGCTTCGCGCTAGCGCCTGGGAGAGAGGGTGCCGCGAATGAGCCGCAAGCGCGGAGGCCGACAAGACATATGTCTCGCTGGCCGCCTCATGCGCCACAAGGCGGGGCGTCCCCATTGTCAGCGTACCGGTCTTGTCGAATGCCACGGTGTCGACTTCCGCCAGCCTTTCGAGTGCCGAGCCATCTTTGACCATTACGCCCTTGCGAAAAAGCTCCCCGGCCGCCACGACTTGAACGACCGGTACGGCAAGTCCCAAGGCGCAGGGGCAGGTGATGATCAGTACCGCGACGGCGACGAGCATGGCATGCTTCCAGTCACCTCCGGCAAAGCCCCAGGCCAGGAAAGACACCAAAGCGAGGAGATGCACCGCTGGAGAATAAAGCGCGGCGGCTCGATCGGCTATGCGCCGGTAGCGGGCTCGACCGCCCTCGGCCGCCTCCATCAGCACGATGATTTCGGCCAGCAGGGATTCTTTCGCCAGCTTCGTCGCCCGTATCACCAGCGAGCCCGTCAGGTTCATCGCCCCCGATCTTACATCTGCGCCCGCGGAAACCGCGACGGGACGGCTTTCGCCAGTGACGATGGAGAGATCGAGGTCGCCCTCACCCTCGACAACGACGCCGTCCACCGGAACGCGCTCACCCGCGAAAACCGCAATTTCGTCACCGACCGCGATTTCATCGACGGCGACATAGGTTCTCGTCCCATCCGGAAGGATTCGAAGCGCCCCGCGAGGCGCCAGCCTCGCCAGCCCATTGATCGCCGCACGGGCCTTTTCGCGCATCACGTGATCCAGCGTCCTTCCGATCAGCAGGAAGAACAGCAACGAGACCGATGCATCGAACCAGGCATGTTCGCCATGGTGGATGGTCTCCCAAACCGAGACAGCATAAGAGAGCGTTACGGCAAGAGAGATTGGAACGTCCATGTTGGTGCGGCCGCGGCTCAGCGCGTTCCACGCCGATCGAAAAAAGAACCGGCCGGCATAGATGAGCGCGGGAGCGGCGATCATCGCCGAGATCCAATGGAACAGATCGCGTGTCGCCGCGTCTGCTCCCGACCAGACCGATACCGACAGAAGCATGATATTCGTGGCCGCGAACCCCGAAACGCCTACAGCGAGCAGGAGCTGGTTCTTCATGCCATCATTTTCGGGGGCAAACGGCGTGAAGAGATGGGCCCGATAACCGGCAGCTTCGACGGCGGCCACGATTTCCGAAGGATCCGTCGCCCCCTGCGCCGTCTGCTCGGCGTAGACACAGGTCACCCTCTTCGAGGTGAGGTTGACCCTGGCCTTTCGCACATAAGGAAGCGCCGTCAAGGTTTTCTCGATCGTCGAGATGCAGCCACCACAATGCACATCCGGCGCGCTGAGGTCGAGCTGCCTCAAACCTCCGCCCAATGGCTGGCTGGCAAGGGTAATCTCCTCGGCGCTCAGATTGCTGCGGCTCATTGCCATCGCGGCCTCAGCACTCATCGTACAGCAGGTCATTGATCTGTCTCAGCGGTGTCGATGCGGACGGCCTGGTGCATGACGAGGGTCTCTCCTCGTTTCGCGACGATCTCGACGATCCAGTCGCCGGTGGCGACGTCGTGATCAGCTAGAAAGTGACCCTCGGAGAGCTTTTTGAGAGCGACGATGAAGTCCTCATGGTCTCCGACGGGCCTCTTGAAGTTGGCGGTAACGGCGTCGACTGCGGTCGGCGATCCGTTACGATCGCGGATGTCGTAATGGATCTCCCGGCCCTTGATCGAAAGGCTGCCCGCGATGCCGGATGCGGTCATCGCCTTCATCGCCGCAGCGTTCTTGTTGAATTCCTGGCTGGCGAGGTAGGTGTCGTTCACCACCAGGCCGCTCCAGGTCGACGATGCCAGCCATGCCATTGTAACATTGACGGTAATGATGACGCCGAAGAACGCGACGGTCGTCAGCAGCATGTGTCTGCCGGTGAACCCTTGGGCGCGAATGCTCATTTGACCTCTCCTGGTGCGTTGAATGCCGCGCGGTAAGTTGCTCTGTCTGAATGGTCGGCATCTTCGACCGAGAACAGGAATTCGTTGACGGCAACTCCGGTCTGTTTGCGGGTGACGAAGACTTTGAGGGTGTTGGCCACGTCGGGCGAGGCGTCGACAATGAAACTGCGGGTATCCTTTACGCCGAACTCAGGGATGCGCATGGTCGCGTCCTCCATCCCGATCAGCTTCAACTCGATCTTTCTGAGCCTCGGGAGCATGTTGAGAATTCGCAGCGTGTAACCGTTCCGGATCGACCCGTCGCTTTCGAGGACGTATTGCGGATTGCGATCGTGGAGGACGTTGAGCTCCAGGCGCTCGCGCATTGACAGATGGGCCAGCATGGCGAGGCCGATTGCAGACCAGACCACTGCATAGAAGACCACTCTCGGGCGGAAAATGATCCGCCAGTTGAAGTGGCGAACCACATCGACAAACGTGCCGTCCGCATTCCTCACCCTTGCCGGCTGGACAGGGGTCTTTCCGTCGTCCGTTGCAAGGGCCATGTTGGCCGAATATTCGCTAAGCGTTGCATATGCGATAAGGCCACGGGGCTTTCCGAGCTTGTCCATGACGCCGTCGCAGGCGTCGATGCAGAGGGCGCAGGTGATGCACTCCATCTGCTGGCCATCCCTGATGTCGATTCCCATCGGACAGACGGCCACGCAGGCGTTGCAGTCGACGCAGTCGCCGACGGCTTCGCCCATCGCCTGCGCCTTTTTGGTATGGCGTGAGCGCTGTTCGCCGCGCCAGTCGTTGTAGGTGACGACGAGCGAGTTCTCGTCGAGCATCGCCCCCTGAATGCGCGGCCACGGGCACATATAGGTGCAGACCTGTTCGCGCATCAGACCACCGAGAACATAGGTCGTCGAGGCCAGGATTGCGACGGTGGCATAGGCGACCGCGGGAGCCTCGCCGGCCAGGAGGCTATGCAGAAGCGTCGGTGCGTCGGCGAAATAGAATATCCATGCGCCGCCGGTCGCAACGCCGATAACGAGCCAGATGGAATGCTTGAGAACTCTCTTCCTGATCTTGTCGAAGCTCCAGGGGCCGGCATCGAGCTTCATCCTGGCGTTTCGATCCCCTTCGATCGCACGCTCCACGACCAGAAACAGGTCGACCCAGACGGTCTGCGGACAGGCGTAGCCGCACCAGGCGCGCCCGACAGCGGAGGTGACGAGAAAAAGGCCGAAGCCGGCCATCACCAGCAGGCCGGCGACGTAGTAGAACTCCTGCGGCCATATCTCGATGAAAAAGAAGAAGAAGCGCTTCGACGCGAGATCGACCAGAATGGCCTGGTCCGGCGCATAAGGTCCGCGATCCCACCGAATCCAGGGCGCGAGATAGTAGATGCCGAGCGTTATCAGCATCACGATCCATTTGAATCGACGGAAACGACCCTCGGCCCGCTTCGGAAACACCTTCTTGCGTGCAGCGTATAGCGGGCGCCTGTTTCTGCGCGCGTTGACGGGCTCCGCGTTGACCCGTTCGACTTCCTTTGGATCTGGTGCAGTATAGAGGTTCATGAGAATCGTCCGCTGTTCTTCCACCTCTTTTGCCAGCGTCCGAGGCGGCCATCCTTGATCCAGGTCAAGAAACAGACGATCAAAAAAGAGGCTGCGCCCGGGGAACCAAGACGCAGCCTTAAGGAGTCGTGCGGGATCTGGTTAGCAGCACGGGCGGGCTTCGTATTTGGCCGGCATCAAACAAAATCGATCCGGCGGACTCGCGCCTCTTAAAATGAGGCCACGCCCTGGTTACCGAGGCGTGACCCTGAGGATTGCAGAGAAAGAAGTTCCGGCGCCTTCCCCGCATTCAAATTTAGCGGCTTTCCGATTTATGATCTTTCAGCGAGGTCAAACTGACGACGGGATTTCCGATCTTCTCCGGATCGTCCTGATCGCAAGAGGGTGCCATCGCTTTTGCCCGGGCGGACACCCTCGAATGGACGACCGCGCGCGGTGTTCCGTAAAGCGCCAAAAGCGGGTTGTGTTCGCGATTGATCATGTAATCCCCCTATTTTCCGCCGCCCAGCGAGTGGACGAACACGGTCAATTCCTTGACGGTCGTGTCGCCAAGCCGGGCGGACCACGCGGGCATCACCCCGTGCTTCGGTGCGGTGACCTGGCGGATGATTGCGTCTTCCCCTTTGCCCTTGAGCCATATGGCGTCGGCAAGATTCGGCGCCCCGACTTCGAACTTGCCCTTCGCATCCTCTCCGTGACAGGCAGCGCAGTTATCCATGAATACCTGCTTGCCAGCCGAAGCCAGAGCCGGATCCGAAGGCGTATTCGTCAACCCCCAGACATAGGCCGCGACCTGGCGGATCTGGTTCTTGTCGAGCATTTCGCCGAAAGCCGGCATCTCGGACAGGTGCGTGTCCGAATCGGCGTCGTATCGAATGCCGTGTGAGATCGTCTTCTGTATCGAATCGAGATCTCCGCCCCAGAGCCAATCGTCATCGTTGAGATTGGGAAAGCCCGGCCCACCGCTCGCGCCCGAACCATGGCAGGGCGCGCAGTTCACCTTGAAGGCAGACGCGCCGCCGGCGACTGCGAATTCGCGGAGCTTCGGGTCGGTGTCAATCTCCTGGACGGTCTTCGCCGCGATCATGTCGTGGAACTTCATCTGAGCCGTCTTGGCCTGATCGAGATCCTGCTGGAGCGCTGCACGGCTCGAGAAATTCAGGTATCCCTTCGTGGCCGACGCGATCATCGGGATGGACGGATAGAGTATTGCGTATCCTATTGCCCAGACGATGGTTGCATAGAATGTCCATACCCACCATCGCGGCATGGGGTTGTTGAGTTCGCGGATTCCATCCCATTCGTGTCCGGTGGTTTCGACGCCGCTGAGTTCGTCTACATGCTTTCCCGACATCTCAGTCATCCTCCAAGGGTATGTTGGCGGCGGCGTCCGCGGCCTTCTTGCCACCGGGCCGCAGCGTGACGAGGATCGCGCCCACAAAGAAAGCGGTCATGGCCAGAAGACCCCAACTGTCGGCAAAGTGCCGCATTGCGTTGTACGTTTCCATTGCTTCACCTCATCGGTAGCCGGTGGCGTCGTCGTAGGTCGAAAAGTCGACCAACGTGCCGAGCATCTGCAGGTAGGCGACAAGCGCATCCATCTCGGTGAGCTTGGTTGGATCGCCATCGAAGTCGCCGGTTTTCGCTTTGGGATAGCGCTTGAGGAGGCTGGCCGTGTCCGCATTCGGGTCGGCCTGCGCCTTCATGTCCGCCTCGGCATTGGCGATCATATCGTCGGTGTAGGGGACACCCACGTCCTCGTTGGCTTTCAGATCCATCCCAACGTCCTTGACGGTCACCTCCTGATCCCGAAGGAAGGCGTAAGTCGGCATGATCGACTCAGGCACGACCGCTCTGGGATTCGAGAGGTGCTGGACGTGCCATTCGTTTGAATAGCGGCCTCCGACGCGGGCGAGATCCGGTCCCGTCCGCTTAGATCCCCACTGGAACGGGTGGTCGTACATCGACTCCGCGGCAAGCGAATAGTGCCCGTAACGCTCGACCTCGTCACGGAACGGTCGGATCATCTGGCTATGGCAGAGATAGCATCCTTCGCGGATGTAGATGTTGCGGCCGGCGAGTTCGAGGGGCGTGTAAGGGCGCATCCCCTCCACCTTCTCGATCGTGTTCTGGAGATAGAACAGCGGAGCGATCTCGACGATGCCGCCTATGCTGACCACGAGGAGCGAGCCCAGCAGAAGCAGCGTGGCGTTCTTCTCGAGGAACTGATGTTTGTCTAGTATCGATGCCATTTTTTCACCTCACTCGGCGGGCTGTGCCTGAGGCACGTAAGAGGTCGGAAGAGCAGCTTCGTTCCGCAGATGACCGCGGACCGTCATGAAGACGTTCCATGCCATGACCAGGCCCCCGGCCAGGTAGAGGCCGCCGCCGACGGCGCGCAGGACGTAGTATGGGAACATGGCGGCCACGGTTTCCGCGAAAGAGTAGACTAAGAAGCCCTGCGCATTGTATTCGCGCCACATCAGGCCCTGCTGGATGCCGGCGACCCATAGGACGGCGGCGTAGATAACGATGCCAAGAGTGGCGAGCCAGAAGTGCCAGTTGACCATGCGCAGGCTATAAAGGCGCTCCCGGCCCCACAGCTTCGGCGTCAGGTAGTAGATCGCGCCGAAGGTGATCATGCCGACCCATCCAAGCGCGCCGGAATGCACGTGACCAATGGTCCATTCAGTGTAGTGGCTGAGCGAGTTCACTGTCTTCACCGACATCATCGGACCTTCGAAGGTCGACATTCCGTAGAAGGCGAGCGCGACGATCATCATGCGGATGATTGGATCGGTCCGGATTTTGTCCCAGGCGCCCGAGAGTGTCATAAGGCCGTTGATCATGCCGCCCCACGACGGCATCCAGAGCATTACCGAGAAGACCATGCCGAGCGTCTGAGCCCAGTCGGGCAGCGCCGTATAGTGCAGATGGTGCGGACCGGCCCAGATGTACATGAAGATCAGAGCCCAGAAGTGGATGATCGAGAGCCGATACGAGTAGATCGGCCGATTGGCTTGCTTGGGGATGAAGTAGTACATCATGCCGAGGAAGCCGGCTGTCAGGAAGAACCCGACGGCGTTATGACCGTACCACCACTGGGTCAGCGCATCCTGGACACCGGAAAAAACCGAGTAGCTCTTCGTGCCGAGGAAAGAGACCGGAACCGCGAGGTTGTTCACGACGTGGAGCATCGCGATGGTGACGATGAAGCCGAGATAGAACCAGTTCGCGACGTAGATATGCGGCTCTTTGCGCTTCAGGATAGTCCCCAGGAACACGACCAGATAGGCGACCCAGACCATCGTAAGCCAGATGTCCTCGTACCATTCCGGCTCGGCATATTCGCGCGCCTGCGTGATTCCAAGGACGTAGCCGGTGGCCGCCATGACGATGAAAAGCTGATATCCCCAGAAGACGAACCAGGGCAGGCTGCCACCGAAGAGACGCGCGCGACAGGTGCGCTGGACGACATAGAAAGAGGTCATGATCAGACCGTTGCCACCGAACGCAAAGATCACTGCCGACGTGTGAACCGGCCGGAGCCTTCCGAAATTCAGATAGGGCGCGAAGTTCAGATTGGGAAACGCCAGTTGCAGCGCGATCACGAGACCGACAAGGAAACCGACGACGCCCCAGAAAACGGTTGCGATCAAGCCATACCGCACGACCTCGTCGAAATAGCCCGATGCCTCGACCTTCGGCACTTGGCCCGCCGGAGAAAAGTCGACCCGTCTAATGAGCAGGACTGTTCCGATGGTTAGGCAGAAGCAGATTATGCCCATATGGACGGCGAATAGATGGTCGTGCGCGAGCCCTGCCATCACCAGAGTCGCGAACGCTGCGATGGCGACCGCCATCGTCTCGACGGTATAGTTCATGGTGTCATCCCCAGTGCGCTGGCGACCGCGTGTCGGCCGGCTTCCCCGCACTCTGGGGAAGGACTGCCATGAAGCGTGCCGCAGCTCCTTGATTTAGATCAACGAAAAGCGCGCGGCCCCAGCTTCCGGGCTTGTTACAAACCGTTACACTTTCGCACGCTTTCGAACACGGCGCTCATTCTCTTGTGACGGGACCAGCATCTATTGCGGTCACAGTCAAACAAAGGGACGCAACGATGCTTATGCAGAGAAACCAAGCATTCGACCATGCGGAAATCGCGAACGAAGCGATTACAATCGGCCAGCAGCCGCTTGCATCAGTTTTTCAAACCGCGCCGACTGAGACAATGGAAGCTGGCAAGGCGCTCTGTTGGGAGGGCGATGCCGTGAAGCATTTCTTCCACATCCAGCAAGGCGTGGTTCGCCTGCATCGCATCATCGGCGAAGGGCGCCGGGCCGTCACCGGATTCCATTTCGCCGGCGATGTGATCGGCGCCTTCCTGCAGGACGATTTCCTCTTCACCGCCGAAGCGGTCACCGACTGTAAGATTCGCCGGATTTCACGCAAGAGCTTTCACGAGGAAGTCGCCCGCTCCGAATCGCTGCGGCCAGAATATATCAACCTACTGTGTCGCGAGACCATGGCCGCACACGACCAAATGGTTCTGCTCTCCAAGAAGAATGCCGAGGAACGCCTCTGCAGCTTTATCATAGCGATGGCAAACCGCCGCGGGACGACACAGAAGGGTCTCCTTCACATTCCGATGAACCGGCAGGACATCGCCGACTACCTTGGAATGACCATTGAGACCGTATCGCGCACCATCAGCAAGCTGGCATCGAGGAATGTCGTCGCCTCCGAAGGGCGGCACGACCTCAGAATCCTGAGCTTCTCGCGCCTTCAGCAACTATCCGGCAATGCTGATGATTTCTCGACGGAAACCTGTCATAGGATGAGTGTCCATTAACGTCTCGAAGAACATCGTGGCCATGCCTCATCGCCTCATTTCGCCTCGTACCGCATCGCCACAGGAACTGGATGCGCTGGTGCATGTGCTCGACGGGGCCGACATCATCGTCTACCGCCTTGAGGGAACCATCACGCATTGGTCGATCGGCAGCGAAAATCTTTATGGCTGGACCCGTGAGGAAGCCGTTGGAGAGAACGTCTACGATCTGCTCGCGACGCGTCCTTCGGAACCGGTGGACTCAATCCGTGCCCAGCTCCGGTCGCGTGGGTTTTGGCGCGGCGAGATCGTCCAGCGTCACAAAGCCGGCCACGATATCTTCATCGCCAGCCGGTGCGTGCTGGTGAACCTGCCGGACGGAGAGCCGGCGGTCATCCAGACCAACAGCGACGTCAGCGCTCTCAGAAAGGCGGAACAGGACGTCCGCGCTCGCGAGGCGCATTTGAGATCGATCCTCGACACCGTTCCAGACGCCATGGTCGTCATAGATCAGAAGGGCATCGTCATCTCCTTCAGCAAGGCTGCCGAACAGCTCTTCGGAATGTCGGCAGAGGAAATCTGCGGCCGCAACGTCAGCAATCTGATGCCGAATCCCTACCGATCCGCGCACGATGGCTATATCAGCCATTACCTCGATACGGGCGAGAAGCGAATCATCGGTTACGGGCGCGTCGTCACAGGCCAGCGGGCGGATGGCACGGAATTTCCGATGGAACTGCATGTCGGTGAAGCGACGGCTGATGGCGAGCGGATATTCACCGGTTTCGTGCGCGATCTGACCAGCCGCTTCAAAATCGAAGAAGACCTCCGTCAGGCCCAGAAGATGGAAGCGGTCGGACAATTGACCGGCGGCCTCGCCCACGACTTCAATAATCTCCTGACCGTTATCAGCGGAAATTTGGAGATGATCGAGGACAAGCTTCCGGAAGGCCGGCTCAAGGATCTTCTGCGGGAGGCACAGGCGGCGGCCGCGGATGGTGCGAAGCTGACAGGGCAATTACTAGCCTTCGGTCGACGCCAGCCTCTCAACCCCAAGCCAGCCGATCTTAGCCAACTCGTCACCGGTTTCTCCGACCTATTGCGCCGGACGCTCGGCGAGAACATCAAGCTCTCCACGGTTCTGTCCGGATCGGACTTCAACGTCCTTGTTGACCCGTCGCAGCTTCAAAATGCAATCCTGAACATTGCGCTCAACGCGCGTGACGCGATGCCGCGAGGCGGCAGCCTTACCACCGAAGTCTCACGCGTCCACCTCGATGCGGACTATGCAAAGATGTATCCCGAAGTCCGCAGTGGCAACTTTGTGCTTATTTCTATGACGGATACGGGCATCGGCATGAGCGCAGATGTGCAGAAGCGCGCCATGGAGCCGTTCTTCACGACCAAAGAGGTGGGATCGGGAACCGGCCTCGGCCTCAGCATGGTCTATGGCTTCGTCAAGCAGTCCGGCGGACACCTGCAGATCTACAGCGAGGTCGGACGGGGCACGACGATCCGGATCTACCTTCCAGCGGTAACCGGCACCCGGATTGGCGACGCTGGCGGAGCAACAAAGGCCGAGAGCGCCCTACGGGGCGGCCATGAACTGGTCCTCGTCGTCGAAGATGATCCTCGTGTCCGTCGTGTCGCCGTCGCGCGGCTTTCGGACATGGGATATTCGGTGCTTGAAGCAGAAAACGGCCATCGCGCACTCGATATCCTCAAGGAAAATGAGGAAATCGAACTACTCTTCACCGATATCGTAATGACCGGCGGCATGACGGGTGACGAGTTGGCGCGAGAGGCCCGCGAGATCAGGCCGGAAATCGCCGTCCTCTTCACCTCGGGATATTCGGAACCGGGGCTTGCCGAAAAGGATATCATTGCCGGGGCACAGTGGCTGCGGAAGCCCTATACGGCGCGCGAGCTGGCGTCCAGGGTCCGGGAACTTATCGAAGGGAAATGATCCGAACTAGAGGGTGTGTCTCGGCCTGGCGGTTGCGAGGCCAGCCAGGAACGATGTGCTCGTTGCACTGGAAGTCGTCTCCGTCACCATGACGCAACGCTTGCCGGCCCACGGGCGATTAAGGCAGCCTCGAACAATTCCGGACCCGCGAAACTCTTGAATCATTTCCAAAAAACTTAAATCCCTTCCCAAATTGACGAGCGTCAAAGAACGCACCGTCCATATCTCTTAGAAACGTTCTCGAGGCCAACGAGGCCCCATAGAATAGGAGATATCCAGATGCGTTTCAAAGTCGGTCTTATCGCTACAACGGCTGCCCTCATTGTATCGGCAGCTCCGTTGATGGCCGCCGATCATCAGATTCAATTGCTCAACAAGGGTGCCGACGGTGCGATGGCATTTGAGCCCGGCTTCATCAAGATCGCTCCCGGCGATACTGTCACCTTCGTTCCCACCGATAAGAGCCACAACGTCGAAACATATAAGGGTCTGATTCCTGACGGCGCCCCTGAGTTCAAATCCAAGCCCAGCGAGCAATTCCAGCAGAAGTTCGACGTAGCCGGCGATTATGTCGTGAAGTGCACGCCGCATGCCGGCATGGGCATGGTCGCGCTGATTCAGGTTGGCGACAATCCGGCGAACGTCTCTGCAATCAAGACTGCTCAGGTTCCTCCGATGATTCGCAAGCGGCTGGATGCCGATCTCGCCAAGGCCACTCCGTAACGAAACTCACGCGGGCGGCCCCTGCGCCAGCCCGTACAGGAACTGGAACTTAGACGAACCTGTGAGGCTCGTACGGGGCAGCCTCACATGGGGGGGAAGCGTCGGTCGGGGGGCACGGCCGACGCTTCTAAATCCAAAATCCGACTGCACCTCAAGGTCTCGATTGCGAGCAATACCGCGATCGCCAGTTGCCAAGTCGAATCCGCCGATGGTCAACCCGCCGGCGGATCGCTTGCGTTTGGTGCTGGAACTCTATCAAATGTCCCAGAGGATGCGGGGGAAGCCGCTTCCTTTGGGCCGATCAATCCATCTGGACGGTTCACGGCTTCTCGGTCCTCTTCGCCACCGAAGCCGTTTCACTTTCTAGCAAATATTGGTACCGTTCTCGCGCTGCTGTGATTTGCTCTGGCAACCTCACCAACGGAACGGTCACTCGCGAGAACAGCATGTCTATGATGCGCCCCGCTCCTGATGAGGAACGAGCCGCACCACCGATCACTTGCCCGCATATAGGCATAGTTCAGATTGCGCGGGACCGGATAGGCGATGAAACTGTCATACGTCATCCGAGGAAGGGGAAGTCGTGAATCGACCCACTTCTCAAGTTTGGTCGAAGGTTGATAGCTGGAATGCGCGCTCATGGATCCGTCCTCAGCCGATCTTTACAACCGTGTTTGACACGAACGCGTATGGCGGGATCGCCAAATTCTGAGGCGCCGGTCCCTTGCGGATGCGACCAGCGGTATCATAGACCGAACCGTGGGAGGGACAAAACAAGCCGCCATATTCCCCCGCCTGACCGAGCGGCACGCGGCCCAGATGTGTGCAAGAGCCGATCATGACGATCCAATTCTCCTCGCCCTGACCCGCCGAGCGCTCTGTGCCTGTAGCCGAGGCATTCACCGGCAGGTTGGCATTACTCGCGGTGGGATCCTTTAGCTCCCAAAGAGGCACGGCAGCAGCCGAGGCAGCGACCGAGCTTCGATCGCGTCCCCATGTACTCGGGGAGATATCGTCCAGTTTGACGCACTCAAAGCCCGGATATTAAGCGGCTTCGGTGGCGACGTCGGTCCGTTGAGCTAATGCCGCGGCCTCGAGCGCTTTACGGATTCGTTCGACGAGTTGTCGCTCCTCTTTGATGTGACTACGCATCGGGCAGAAGAACGAACGCAGCAAGTGCCCGACAGCATCCCACGAAAGCGGGCACTTGCCCTTCTTCAATGCGACAAGTACGTCCACCACGTCCTGCGCCGACTTGCGGCCGAACACCCGGCTCATCTTCATACGTTCGATCTCTTCGGCCATCTCTTCGCCTGTCATTATTAGAGAAAGGCGCGAAGCTATCTCCTGCTCCTCCCTATCGTAGGTGCTGTTCAGACAAGTGAGCAATCCTTTCGTGATCGTTTCGCAAAACCGATCATCGATGTGGCACGGCAGGAAGTCGGCCACCGCCTCCAGAAGATCGCACCAAGAAAGAAGCTGGTCATAGCAGCCTTCGAGGCCGTGAATGCCATTGCCTGAAAGTCGCATGTCTACCTCTGCATAAATAGGCTGGCCGCAATGGCGACCGCGGCCAGAACGGCGGAAACAACGCCCGTGCGTTGCAGAACGCCCATGCGGTAGAGCGCTAGCGCGAACACCACGATCACCGGAGTCGCTATCGATAGTCCAATCTGTGCGTCGGTCATTGGGCCTCCAATCTGGCGACCATAGGAGCGCTAGGCGGACGTTTCATTGCGATCGATCAAATAAACCGATCGGTTTCGGGAGCCCCGGCAGTCACGATCCACCAACTCTGGGTTCTCAGCAGTTGGCGACAATGTTCGTATTTGCGTTACGGCAAAGAAGGAAGCGGCGGATGGACATACCGCTCTTCCATGACCACGACAGCAACATCACAGCCGGCCGGGAACGTTGCGGACACCGACGAGGGAGACCTGCTCGTTTGGATACTCGCCTGGAGCGAGCTTGTGGCATTCGGCGCACTTCTCGCTGCATTCGTTGCCGCAGGGTGGCTCCATCCTGCCGATTTCGAAGCCGGAAGAGCGCATCTGCATCAGGGCATCCCTGTATTGAACACCATAGTTCTGCTGACAAGCGGCTGGCTTGCGGCCTCCGCCGCCTACCCGATCTCGCGAAGCAGACTTCAACTCTTCGGAGCCGCGGCGGGCGGCCTGCTCTTCGTCGTCATCAAACTATACGAATACCAGGTGGAGGGGATGTCGATCGTCGCGACCGACACTTTCACGCAGCTCTATCTGCTGCTGACAGGGTTCCACCTCGCGCATGTTTTCTTTGGATCCGTGATCCTGACGATCGTGGCATGTTTCCCCAACCGGCAAAACGCCCATCTCATCAGCACGCTCTGGCATGTCATCGATATCGTTTGGCTGGTGATGCTCCCCGTGGTGTATCTGATATGAAATTTCGCCGGAACAAGACAGCGCTCACGCAGACCTTCGCACTTCTCGTGCTTCTGACCGCCGGCGTCTTCGCGTCGTCGCGATATTTGACCGGAGCCATGCCCAAATATCTTCTCTCAGCCCTCATCGCCTCGATGATCGTAGCGAAGGTGAGACTGGTCGTGTTCGACTTTTTGGACCTTCGGAGAAGCCGCTCTCCCATTGGTCCGGCTCTAACTGCCTGGGCGGCGGCAATCCTGCTGCTTGCGCTCGCGAGGCCCCTGGCTCTCGCCGTCTGGCAATGAAGCGTCGATAACCAGCGACACGACCGCATTCGCCTGCGTGCTTGCGAATTAACAAAGACCCCTCCCCCGAATTCAAGCATGCAGAGGTCACGAGCAGATGGCTCGAACTACGACGTCACGGCGGTTCCGCCAATGACATGAAAGGGTGATCGATGGCTGAACGCCTGACAAAAACCGCGGCCCGCAACGTCTTTTACGGCGGTTCCGCCTTCTTCTTCGCAATCTTCGTGGGACTGACGGCCCACAGCCACTACTACATCCGCACCGTTGCCACCAACGAGGCGACGCTGACGGACGGCGTCGCCCGCGGGAAGCGGATCTGGGAGCGAAATTCCTGCATCAACTGCCACACGATCGATGGCGAAGGCGCCTACTTCGCGCCCGAACTTTCCAACGTGTGGATCCGCTGGGGCGGGGACAAGGATCCCGCCGGCGCCCGCGAGACGCTGCATGCATGGATGGCAGCTCAGCCATCCGGCATCGAGGGCCGCAGGCAGATGCCCCAGTCTAACTTGACGGACCAAGAAGTGAACGATCTCGCCGACTTCCTCGAATGGGTCAGCAAGACAAAGACGCAGAACTGGCCACCGAACCAGGCCGGCTGAGACGCGAGAGGAAAAATCATGAGATATAAGACACAGAGCGTCGCAATGCTCTATTTCTACGGGGCTCTTGGCCTTTTCATGGCCCAACTCCTGTTCGGCGTGCTGGCCGGCACGATCTACGTGCTGCCGAACACCCTTTCGGTGACACTGCCATTCAACATCGTCCGAATGATCCACACGAACGCATTGATCGTCTGGCTTCTGATGGGATTCATGGGAACCACCTATTTCCTTCTCCCCGAAGAATGCGAGACGGAATTGTACAGTCCCAAGCTGGCAATCGCGCAGTTTTGGCTGTTTTTCGTCGCTGCGGGCGTGGCGGTCGTCGGATACCTCTTCCATATCCATGAGGGCCGCGAATTTCTCGAGCAGCCCTTCCCCATCAAGGTCGGCATCGTCGTCGTCGCGCTGATTTTCCTCTTCAACGTCACGATGACGGCGCTCAAGGGCCGCAAGACGACGATCACAAACATCCTGCTCTTCGGCCTCTGGGGCGTGGCGATCTTCTTCCTTTTCTCCTTCTACAATCCATCAAACCTTGCGCTGGACAAGATGTACTGGTGGTGGGTCGTCCATCTGTGGGTGGAGGGCGTCTGGGAACTGATCATGGCTTCGGTTCTCGCCTTTCTGATGATCAAGCTCAACGGTATCGACCGTGAAGTCGTCGAGAAGTGGCTGTACGTCATCATAGGCCTCGCACTATTCTCTGGTATCCTCGGGACCGGCCATCATTATTACTGGATCGGCGCACCTGGTTACTGGCAGTGGATCGGCTCGCTCTTCTCGACGCTGGAAGTCGCACCGTTTTTCACAATGGTCGTCTTCACCTTCGTAATGACATGGCGGGCCGGACGTAAGCACGAAAACAAGGCGGCGCTGCTTTGGTCTATCGGCTGCTCCGTGATGGCGTTCTTCGGAGCGGGCGTCTGGGGATTCCTCCACACGCTGTCGTCGGTAAACTACTACACCCACGGAACGCAGGTCACGGCAGCCCACGGGCACCTCGCATTCTTCGGCGCTTACGTCATGCTGAATCTTGCCGCCATGACTTACGCGATCCCGCAGATACGCGGCCGTGCGCCCTACAACCAATGGCTCTCCATCGGCAGCTTCTGGATCATGTGCGGGGCCATGTCCGTGATGACCTTTGCGCTCACCTTCGCCGGCATCATCCAGGTGCATCTGCAGAGAGTTCTCGGTCAATCGTATATGGACGTCCAGGACCAGCTCAGCCTGTTCTACTGGGTGAGACTCGGCTCCGGGATATTCGTCTTCATGAGCGCGCTCATGTTCATCTGGTCGGTCCTTGTTCCAGGCCGCGAGCGCGTGACCAACGCCACAGCCCAGCCCGCCGAATAGGCGGGCTACCTCACGGAGATCGGAAATGACGATAGCTCTCAATCTTCCGCTGAACCCAAAGGCGGAAATCCCTCACTATGCGCCTCAAGGCAACGAATGCGCTCTCTTCGAAAGAGCATGGACCCGGCAGCTGCCGGTCCTCCTTAAAGGGCCGACAGGCTGCGGGAAGACTCGGTTCGTACATCACATGGCCGCCCGGCTTGGACTGCCGGTCTCTACGGTTTCCTGCCACGATGACCTCACGGCCGCCGACCTGACCGGCCGCTATCTGCTCAAGGGCGGGGAGACGGTCTGGGTCGATGGCCCACTTACAAGGGCGGTCCGCGACGGCGGTGTCTGCTACCTGGATGAAATCGTCGAAGCGCGCAAGGATGTCGCGGTCGTGCTGCATCCGCTCACCGACGATCGTCGAATCCTCCCGCTTGAACGGACGGGCGAGATCTTGGAGGCTCAGCCCGGATTCATGGTCGTCGTGTCCTACAATCCGGGCTACCAAAACCTGATGAAGGCTCTGAAGCCGAGCACCCGTCAGCGTTTCGTCTCGATCGAGTTCGAATTCCTTCCCCGTGAAAAGGAGATCGCCACCGTCGCTATCGAGAGCGGGCTTGCGGAAGGAAAAGTCGCTCCGCTCGTCGATCTGGCGCGGCGCCTGCGCGCGCTCAAGGGCCAGGATCTGGAAGAGGGCGTGTCGACCCGACTGCTGATCTACTGCGCAACACTCGTCGAGGCCGGATTGCCGACCTTTGACGCCGTCCGCGCCGCCATCATCGAGCCGCTCACTGACGAGCCTGACGTGAAGGCCGCGCTCCTTGAAGTGGCCAAGGCAACGTTTGCATAGGATCGGGTGAAATGCTGGAACTTCTGGAACTTGAAGAAACCGTAGGGCGCGCATGGCATCGCTTCGTCGGCGATACGAGCTCATGGCCGCATCATCCGGATCAAGCGGTGCAACTCGCAGACGTCAAGTCGCAGCTCGCCGTCTGCTTCTGCGCCTTCGGCGGCGAGTCCACTCTTCAGATCCAGAAGTCGCGGCAGAAGACCTCCGCTCATCGCCTTCGCCTGCGCCAGGTCGTAGGCCTCGGCGAAGAGAGGAGCGATCATCCGACCTGGGACGATTCGGCGCTGTACCTTCCAGCAACGATCGAAATCTTCGACGACACTCAGCTCAATCGCGACCTATACTTCTGGCTTGCGGGATATTTCGCGGTCGCAGTCGCGGTTGCGCCTGATCAGATGTCCTCTGACCCGGCCGTTCGGGATCTCGCCCGCATCGAAGCGGGGCGCCGCAACTCACGGTTATTGGTGGAGACATTCCCCGGCATGAGCAGCCGGTATGCTCGCCTAAGCCATGCTCTGGTTTCCTGCCGGCAGCGAGGCAGACTTCCCTCGGTCGAGGCTCGGATCGAGACGTTCGCAATGACGGCCCTGTCCTTTCCGATCGAGCATGATCTTCCACCCAACGCCCAGCCCGAGATCCATGCAGCGCCGGCGGGTTATCTCCCGATGCTGCCGATTCCACTCTGGCCGGATTTCCGGGGCGGAGCCGACTGTATGAACGCGGAGCGCGACGATCTTCCCTCCGATATCTCGCAGCGCGACGAAACGAAAAAGCCAACACATGAGGGCAAGCGCAAGAAGGACGCCGACGATCGCAAGCGCGATCCGTTCATACTGAACCGGTTCGAGAAGATTCTCGCCATGGCGGAGATGGTAGCTATGGACCGCCCAACAGATGACAGGGAAGACGACGAGCCTTCCGTTGCGGACGATCTGGACGAAATCACACTCAGCGAGACGAGAGAGAAGCCGAAATCTAAGTTTCATTTTGATCTCGACCTTTCCCCCGAAGCTGCTGATCCCACGCGCATTCGCGGGGAATTCGTCTATCCCGAATGGAACTATCGCAAGGAGGAGTACCTCCCGGATCATTGCCGGGTCGTGGTGGGGACGGCTCAGGACGATGACCGGACGGCACTGGCCAGCGATCAGTCCATCATTCGCAAGGTGAAGAAGCAGTTCGAAACACTTCGTCCGAAGCGCGAAATACGACGGGCGCAGTTGGACGGAAGCGATCTCGATCTCGAAGCAGTCGTCCGCTCGCGTATCGATCTTCTCGCCACGGGGCAGCCGAACGATTATATCTACGAGTGCGCCCGACCGGCTGCGCACGAACTCGCGACCTCGCTGCTTGTCGACGTCTCCCTGTCCACGGATTCATGGGTGGACAACAGAAGGATTCTCGATGTGGAAATGCAGGCCCTCGACGTGCTCGCACGCGGTCTTGACGCCTGCGGCGACAGGTTCTCCATCGAAACCTTCACCTCGCGCCGACGCGACTGGATCCGCGTCGATTCAGTCAAGCGCTTTGACGAAACCTTCTCACCGGCGGTCGCCCGCCGTATAGCGAGCCTGAGGCCCGGTTACTACACCCGCATGGGCGCCGCGATCCGGCACGTCTCGCAGCAGCTCGACAAGCAGGGCGCGCGGAAGAGACTGCTGATGATCTTGACCGACGGAAAGCCAAACGATGTCGATCATTACGAGGGAAGGTTTGCTCTGGAAGACTGCAGGCGGGCCGTTATCGAGGCGTGGGGCCGTGGTCAGACCGTTTTTGCGGTCACGGTGGATCGAAATTCAGGCGACTACCTTCCCGCGATCTTCGGCCGCCACGGATATGCGCTTGTCTCTGATATCGCTAAGCTGCCAAGCACCCTCCCCGCGATCTATAGGAGCCTGACGGCGTAGCCGGTGCCTTGGGGTGCATGGTTTCAGGAAAAGGAAACGACCATCCAGAGGAAGCGGCGTCTAAGCCGCCTTGCTGTGCGTTCGACCCAGCGCTCCCAAATAGGCGTCAAACGCCGCAGCCACAGCGCGGACCATAAAGCGCGAGTCCTTGGAAACGGTGACCCGACCTTCGACAATGGCAACCACTCCGTCGGCCACTAACTCGCGAAACCTGTCGTTCCGCTCCAGCAGAAATCCTGCATCGTATCCAGCCTCGCGGCTAAATGCCTCGAGATCGACCTCAAAATCACACATGAGCCGTTCGATGATCCGGCCGCGGAGCTTGTCTTCTTGGGTGAGAAGATAGCCTTTCGCCGTTGGAAGGATGCCGGAAGAGACCATATCCGCATACCGTCCGATCGCCACGTGGTTCTGGTAGTAACCGGATGGCAGACGTCCGATAGAGGACGCTCCCAGGCCGATAAGCGTTTCGCAATCGTCCGTCGTATATCCTTGGAAGTTTCTTCGCAGCGTGCCTGAGCGGGCCGCGATCGCGAGTTCGTCGTCAGGCAGCGCAAAATGATCGAGGCCGATTCGGACGTATCCTGCAGCCACGAGGGTCTCTGCAATAGCTTCAGCCTGCTCGTTGCGCTCTTCAGCCCCTGGAAGCGCCGACTCGTCGATAAGCCGCTGATGCTTCTTGAACGCAGGAACGTGCGCGTATCCGAAAACTGCAAACCGCTCCGGCCGTAGCTCGATCGCCATGTTCACCGTGTCGACGCACGAGCCGACGGTTTGAAACGGCAGGCCATAGATAAGGTCGAAGTTCGTGCTCGAAACGCCATATGCCCGCAGGCCCGCAACCGCCGCCTTCGTCTGGCTGAACGTCTGGATGCGGTTGATCGCCTTCTGGACGACCGGATCAAAGCTCTGGACACCGAGACTTGCTCTGTCGACGCCGTTCTCGCCGAGCGCGATGATCATTTCGCTCGCAGGCGTCCGAGGGTCGATCTCGACCGCTACGCTAGCTTTCTGAGCAAAAGAAAACGCCCCTCTAAGCTTCGCCATGAGGGCTGAAAACTCGTGCGGCTTCATGATCGTCGGCGTGCCGCCGCCGAAATGCACATTCTTGACTGGCATATCGCCGCCGGCGGCCTTCGAAACCAATTCGATCTCTCGGCTCATCACGTCGAGATAGTCGAGAATAGGGCCGTCGTGGCGGGTGATAGTCGTATGACAACCGCAATACCAGCACATGGTGCGGCAAAAGGGGACGTGGAGATACAGCGACACGGGGCCGCCTCCTGCGGCGGCTGCCAGGGCCTGCTCATAGTCCGCTGGCCCCACATTGGCCGCAAATGCAGGCGCGGTGGGATAACTTGTGTAGCGTGGCAATCGGGCTTCGCCGTATTTGGCCACCAGGGCGTTGGACATCTTCTTTTCCCTTATGAAGCTCATGGCTCCTTATGCCTGCCGGCGGGGAAGCCTTCCTTGTCATAAGTCAATGAAGGGGAGCTCCGACTATCCGAAACTTTCCGGATGTTTGCTCGCTGTCAAAGTTCGTGGATTCCCGAACGCGTATCTTGAACATCGACGAACGGACGAGCCGTCGTCCACGCACTTCATGAGCAGCGGCAAAGGAACCAGCATGACCGACGCCTATCCCACCCAAATCGAAATCGCGCATATCGACGTCCGAGTTCTCCGGCCGGCCGAACGTCACCCGCGCATTTTTGGCGCCCTTCATGCGCTGACGCCGGGCGCAGTCCTCCACATTACGAGCGACCACGAGCCACGACCGCTCCAATATCAACTGGAAATGGCCCTGCCCGGCAAGTTTTCCTGGGAATATCTGGAGCAGGGACCGGAGGTGTGGCGTGTCGAGATTGCTCGCCTTGACGCCGGCTGCGACTGCTGCTGCGGCAGCCACTGACGCAGGGAGGCACAATGATGCCAATGGGCACGAGCCTGTCGCGATGGACGATGTCCTATTTCGCAGCGGCGCTCTTCTTTCTGCTCTTCGCGGAAGGTTTGCTTGCGACCGGAAGCTGGGTGCCGTCACTTGCTATCGCCGAGCCCCGTGCGCTCATCATCGTGCACTCTACGACGATCGGATGGCTGGGCCTGCTTATGATCGGGGCCCTTCTGCAATTCGGACCTGTCGTGACGGGGCTAAGCCTGCCAACCGGCAATCTCGGTCTGACGATCCTTGGCGGCATGGTTTTCGGGCTGGGACTGCTTCTGTGCGGTTTCAGGCTGATCGAAAACGGCTCGGTGATGGCCGGTCCAGTCATGGTCGCCGCCGCGTCAATTCTAGTTATATCGATCCTGTCGATCGCCTCCGTGCTCTTCGCACTTCTCTGGCGCGGGCGAAACGCCCATGAAGCGTCACGCTTTCTCCTTATCGGAATTTGCAGCCTAGCGGCAACTGTCGCTCTAGGCGCGCTCTTTGCGGTCGTGATCTCCGGCACCATCGGCATACCGTCCGTCGTGTCCTTCGTGGTCGACGCCGCGCCGTTGCATGCCGGCCTCGGACTGGGCGGCTGGATGACGTTCGGCGCGATCGGGGTCACCTACAAGCTGCTGCCGATGTTTCTGCTGTCGAACGACATGAAGCGGTCCGTTTTGCTTTACAGTGGTGGGTGGGCAGTTGTTGGCCTTCTTGTCTGCGCTGCCATCGCGCTCATCTTCGACGCCAATGTCGCGGGCACGTTGACCCTTCTCGCGCCCTTCTTCCTTTTGATCGCCACTGCGGCATACCTGGCCGAACTGTTTCGCACCTATCGCAGCCGTCGCCGGAAGACTCTTGAGCTCAATACCTTCTGGTCTCTGCCAGCGTTCGTCCTGCTCAGCGCTTCAGTTCCGCTCCTCGCTTTCGCGCTTGTCTTCCACGCTGGCCAACATGCCATCATCGCACTCTCCTATCTCTTCGTCTTCGGCTGGTTGAGCGGCCTCGGGCTCGCGCAACTCCTGAGGATCGTACCCTTCCTCACATGGATCGAGGCGTTCGGTCCGCTCCTCGGACGACGTCCGACGCCACGCCTAGCGGACCTTGTTGCCGCCGGCCGGTCGTCCATTTGGCTCGGTGCTTTCTACGTGGCTGTCATCTGCGCCGCGGCCGCGATCTTTCTACAATGGGATGACGCCTTCCGCATGGCTGCGTTCGTTCAGGCGCTTTCGACCGTAGCGCTTGCCGTGGAGCTCGCATTGTCGCGAGGCCTCGTTGGCGTAGACGCCGAAGCCAAGCAATTCCCGTTCAAACATCCATCCTTCTTTTTTGCCGGCAACAACAGAGGTAAGGCCAATGGTTCAGCTTCGTGAACTCGACGTACGACAGATCCTGCGCGATGGCGGGATGCCCTTTCAACTGATCATGGATACCTTTGCGAGCCTTGCTCCAGGCGAAGGTGTCAGGCTTCACGCCATTTTTGAGCCCAGGCCGCTGATCCGGCAGCTCTTGCAGCGGGGTTTCACCTACACGGCGCGACGGCTAGCGGAAGACGATTGGGAAATTGAGTTCCTTCCCGTTGCCGCTGCAGACGATGCTCAAAAAGGCAACAAGGATGCGATTTGGCCCGAGCCAGTTTGGAACCTCGACCTCACCGATCTGCCTCCCCCCGAACCCATGGAAAGAATCCTGGCAAGGCTGGAGACGATGGCAAGCGGCGAAGTGCTTTTCGCGCTGTTGAACCGCGAGCCGGTCTTCCTGTTCAACGAGCTGAAGGAGCGAGGACACGAGTGGATTGGCAACTTTGATGGGACGGGTAGCGTCTATCGGATCATGATCCGGGCGACGCCGAAGGATGGCACCGATGTGTGGAACTGAGCCGACACGGGAGGACGTGCTTGACGCCCTCCGGGAGATCGACGATCCCGAGGTCGGAACCAACATCGTCGACCTCGGCCTAGTCTATGACGTCTCGATTTCAGACGACGGCGTCGTGACAGTCGAGATGACAACCACCACCCGCTTCTGTCCGGCCTCGGAATTTCTATCCCAGGCGGCGAAAGCCAGGATCGAGACACTTGCGAGCGTCAGCGAAGCCGTCGTCAACCTGGTCTATGATCCGCCGTGGTCACCCGAAATGGCAGATCTGATGAGCTTCTGAACGGGGCCTCGATGCCGATAGGTTGGGAGGCCCCGTTGTAGCTCGCGTTTGGAGGTTTGGGCTGTCACCAACAACCTCAAAAAGCTTCTAGAGTGCGGGCTCGTCCGCAGCCGAGTAGATCGGCATCGGAGAGGATGAGGGCAAGGCGGCCACACTCTCCACATCAACAACGGTCAGCGGATCGCCGTCGCGGACGGGCAGACCCGCATATTGACCGAAGAGAAACGGTTCATTCACAGCCATCGCTGACAGTTTAGGTCCTACCAAGGCTCCAGGCCAAGCGCTGTCCGTATCCTTTCCATCAATGGCATTTCAGCGACGTTCTTGTTTACGACATATAATCATAAATTCGGCGGCTCTTGATCCGCAATGACGCCGACACCGCCGGTCCGCTGATGTACCGCAGCGGATTTGACCATCGCATCAGTGGCTGCATGACTTTCGCAAGATTGTTGACGAAATCCGGGCTAGCGCGCAATGGGTCGATGATATTCGATAAGCATGCTCGCTCTTCCCTGATAAAATATGCTGCACGCCGTCGAGTGAATCGGCGTGCAGTGAACTCGGAATAAATGACTGTCAGCCTCACCGAACGGTCAACGGCTTTCTGTCGAAGCAGAGCATGGGTGCATGCTCGATGGCAAAGAGGCCGAACGCCGCCGTCCATCCCAGGAACGCCATCATCAAGATCGTCATACTGTAGTCGGGGAACAATTCCGCCATCGGTCTGACGAAAGCCACAGCCAGGAGAATAACGTAGGATAGATTCGTAACCCGGCTGGACTTCAGCTTCCGGCCGGTATGGCCGCGGCTGGCACGCGTCATCACCGCCAGCATCATCAGCGATATCGATCCGATCGCGAAGATATGGAGGACAGCAAGCTCCGGCAGTCCCACCGCCTGGAGTGCGATGGCCGCAAACCCGAGAGGCACGAACGCGAAGGCGACGTGCAGCACGAACAGGATGGGTTCTGGCCACGTTGTCCAGCCGCGCCAGCGCACCAATCTGACAACATTCAGAACGGCGGCCGCGAAGCCGAGAATGCCACTCGCCCATGCGTCGGGCCGGACTACCCATACGGCGAGCGATACCGCGCCGAGGATGATCGTGGCCGCGTCAAAGCGGTTGTAGGGCACGGGAAAATCGGTCCGGCCGAACTGGTTGATCCAGTTGCGCGTGAAGCTCGGAAGAATTCGTCCGCCAACGATCGTCACCAGCAGGACGTAGGCGCCGAGGCCCAGACGGATCGCCAGCTCCGGATTGCCTACTTTCACGACTTGCAGATGGAAGAGAATGTTCGCAAGCGACAAGACAGCCAGACCGGCAATCACCTTGAGGTCGGCCCACTTCCGGCCGGCTACGACCTCACGGGTTGATAGAAGGAGCATGGCAGGAAGGAACGCGCCGTCGATGATCACCGCAGGAATGACGCCTATGAGGCTGCTCGCGAGCATGGCGAGACGACCGGCAGTCCAGAGGCTCAAAAGATAGATAAGCGGGCGGCCGGAAATCGGCAATCTTCCAGTCCAGTTCGGTATGGCCGTGAGCAGAAAGCCGGCGAGGATAGCTGGCGCAAATCCGAAGAGCATTTCATGGGCGTGCCAATAGAGCGCCCCGTACTCCGTGGCGAGTGGAATGCCGAACGTCAGAAAGGCGGCCCAAAGATCGATACTGACGATCGCCCATATCGCGGCAGCCAGAAAGAAGGGGCGAAAACCGTAGGAGAAGATGACAATACCCTCGCGAGACATTCCGCGGGGAGCATGGGCGCCGCCATCCTTTTTGTTCTGCATGATCATTGTCTCCGAAGTTGATCATTCAGAAATGTCATTATTTTCAGGAGAGGTCGTTGAGATTACGCAAATACAGGCGCCACCACGGAAGCGCCGATAAACGCTGAAGTTAGTGGCACCAATGCTGCGGTAATTGATTGCGATCAATCTTATGGCGGAACCAATTTGCTATTACGGACGCTTCAGGAGGTTCTCATGATCTCGTTCGTTTCCGCTTTTGCATTCTTTCTTCTCCTTCATTCGATCCCGGCTATTCCGGTGATCCGCTCCAGCATCATCACGCACATCGGCAGGCCGACATACTTCATCGGCTACTCCGCCGCCTCGATTGTCGCTCTCGTTTGGCTTTTCTCGGCCGCCCTGGCGCTCGATTATGTTCCTCTGTGGGACCTTCGCCCCTGGCACGCAGCCATAACATTCATCCTCGCACCACTGGGCAGTTTCCTGGTGATCGCGGGATTGTTGAGTGCAAACCCGCTCTCCGTCACGATCAGATCCTCGGAGAAGGTCGGTGCAGTGGTGGGTATAACAAGGCACCCGGTCCTTTGGGGATTTGCCATATGGGCGTTCGGTCACATCGTTGCGAACGGCGATCTAAGGTCGCTGCTTCTCTTTGGAGGATTCGCCCTTTTCTCCCTCGGATCGATCGCGATCACTGAAAAGCGCGCCCGCCGTCGCCTCGGAGGCCGGTGGAAGACCGTATCGAAAGACACCTCGATCGTGCCGCTGGCAGCCTTCTTCTCGGGTCGTCGCCCCGCTTGCGATCTCTCCATGCTGTTTGCAGCACTGATTGCGGTGGCACTCGGCGCCTGGTTGTTGTTCGGAGGAGGTCATGCCCTGCTTTTCGGAGCGGATCCGATCGCTGTGTTCGGCTGAGTGAACGAAGCCTCTCCGGTCCATCCCCGCGACTGGTGCGGAAGAGATAGGCCCAGAAGGTCGATCGCACGGCGGGCCGGATGGTCAACGACGTCTTCGATCGACTGCGGCCGGTTATAGAATGCCGGCTCCGGCGGCATGACGATTGCTCCCATCTCCGTGACGGACGTCATGTTGCGCAGGTGGCCCAGATGAAGCGGCGTCTCGCGCGTCATGAGAACAAGACGGCGGTGCTCCTTGAGCTGAACGTCGGCGGCAAGAGCGATCAGAATTTCCGACATTCCCGTCGCGATCGCCGCATCGTCTTAATCGAGCACGGCGCGACATCCCCGAAAAGGGAAAGGAGCCGCTCGCGATGGCCGAACCAATATCCTTGTTATCGTACCATTTGTGCGCCTTGAGCGGCATTCGGCCATATGTTTCCGGCCCGACCTCATGCGCCAGCGTCCTCTTGCGTCGGTGATGACGAGATGAACCCTGATCCGCAGCTCGGTCAGTCGGTCAAGAACCGCGACGCCAAGCGACACCCCGACGCTCCGCTGACCGCGAAGCGCGGCGTCTGCGATTACTCGAAGACCACAACCTCGAGTTTGCGCCGAAGCAAAAAGGCAGTTTGCGCCAAATCAAAGAGTTTCTCGGGGGTTCTTATATCTTCGTCCTCGACCGGGCGGCGTTCGCCCTCTCTTCAACTATGGAGATTGGAAATGACACATACTCTGCAAATGACCCGGCGCACGATGCTGACGGGCGCTGCTGTCGCGGGAGCGCTTACGCCCATCATCATGTCCACTGCCGCTCGCGCCGACGAAGAAGTGGCCTCGGCGGATGTGGTTAGGAACCCAGGATCGGCGGTGGATCTATCGAAGATTGCGCGAGAGAGGATCGAACTCGTCAAGCCGCCCTTCGTCCATGCCCACACGCAGAAGGCTGAAGGCGGCCCCAAGATCAAGGAGTTCACGCTCACCATCAAGGAAAAGAAGATGGTGCTCGACAAGGACGGTACCGAAATCAACGCTATGACCTTCAACGGCTCCGTTCCGGGACCGCTAATGGTCGTCCATCAGAATGACTACGTCGAATTGACATTGGTAAATCCCGATACGAACACGATGCAACACAACATCGACTTTCATGCCGCCACCGGCGGTCTAGGAGGTGGAGCGCTGACGGTTGTCAATCCGGGCGAGAGCACGGTTCTGCGCTTCAAGGCCACAAAGGCAGGCGTGTTCGTCTACCATTGCGCACCTCCGGGGATGGTGCCCTGGCACGTCACTTCCGGGATGAACGGCGCGATCATGGTGCTACCGCGCGAAGGGCTGACCGACGGCCGCGGCAAGCCGATCGTCTACGACAAGGTCTATTATGTCGGCGAACAGGATTTCTACGTCCCGCGTGACGCCGAGGGCAAGTTCAAGAAGTTCGGGAGCCCCGGTGAGGCGTACGAAGAGACGATAGCCGTCATGAAGACCCTCCTGCCGACACACATAGTGTTCAACGGTGCGGTGGGAGCGCTGACCGGCGAAAACGCGATGACTTCAAAGGTGGGCGAGACCGTCCTAATCGTGCATTCGCAGGCGAACCGTGACACCCGTCCGCATCTCATCGGCGGCCACGGCGAGTACGTGTGGGCCACCGGAAAGTTCTTGAACGTTCCGGATACCGACCAGGAAACATGGTTCATTCCGGGCGGCACCGCCGGCGCCGCAATCTATACTTTTCAGCAGCCGGGCATCTATGCCTACGTGAACCACAATCTCATCGAGGCGTTCGAACTGGGCGCGGCGGCCCACTTCAAGGTGACCGGCGATTGGAATGACGATCTTATGACCTCGATCAGGGCGCCCTCGGCAACCTGATCGTATTTCGGCTGCGCGGATCCGGCGATCGAATCCGCGCACCGCTTCAAATAGAAGGGCGCAAGTTGCGAACAAAGATATGATACTGCACGCCGTCAGAAGAACGGTTTCGGAAATGTCGATCCTCATCCCCCTCGCTATTCTCGGCTTGCTCTCTGGAGCGCTCGCCCAGAAGGCGGGGCTTCTTTCGTTCGAAGGACAGGCTGTCACCGTCGTACCGCCCGAGGTCGTCACCATCGCGCCGCATGCCTTCGAATATCGCGATGCGACGGAATACTTTCGAAACGGTCTCGCGATCGACGCTCCTCAACAGCAGGAAGCGATGGTGGTTCCTCTCGACGTCATGAAGTACCAGGTCACGCAGGCCGAATACGATCGCTGTGTCTCCGACGCTGCATGCATCCCTTCGGAAGCCGGCGCTACCTTGCCGAACGATAGCATTCCGGTGACAGGCGTGAGCTATGATGATGCGGGGCGTTACGCGGCATGGCTGTCGCAGCACACTGGCCAAGAATGGGCGCTTCCAACTGATTTCGAACTTGCTTACGCGGCGGCCGATCGATTTCCCGACGATGCCCTTGGCATAGACCCGGACGATCGCAATCCGGCCAAGCGCTGGCTCGCCGACTACGAACGCGAAGCCCGCCGCTCCGCCTCGGTTGATCCTCACCCCCAGCCGAAAGGTTCTTTCGGCATCAGCCAGACGGGGCTCGTCGATTTCGCCGGAAATGTCTGGGAATGGACGTCGACCTGCAACAGGCGAATCGATCTCGATAAAGCGAAAGTCCACGAAGATCTGGACCCTGCCAGTTGCGGAGTCATGATCGCTGCCGGAAGACATCGCTCGCCGATGAACAGCTTCGTCAGAAACCCGAAGGGGGGCGGATGCTCCGTGGGAGCACCTCCCGACAATCTTGGATTCCGTCTCGTGCGCCGCCCGTCGCTGTTGGAAAGCATCGCGAATTTTGCTCGCAGGGCCACCGCGCAGCTCCTTGCACCAATCGTTAAAACCTAGAGAAAGACGAACAGACGATGAGGGTCGATCGCACAGTTTTAAAGACGCTGCCGCTCTTCGAGCGAATGACGGATCCGGATATCGATGCAATGCTCAAGCATGCTATTTCACGCCGTGTCGCAATGGGTGACTCGGTCTTTGAGCAGGGCGCCCCAGCGAGGTCCTTCTTTCTGCTGCTGCACGGGCGGCTGAAGGTGACGCAGGTCACTCAGGACGGCCAGCAGATCATTGTCCGGATGGTCCATCCGGGGGATCTATTCGGCTTCGCCATGGCACTTCGGAGAACCGATTATCCCGGCACCGCGGTTGCTGCAGCGGAAAGTGTGGCGCTCGGATGGCCGACGGAAATGTGGTCGTGTTTCGTAGAGCAGAATCCCCGACTGGCTATGAGCGCGATGCAGACGATTGGGCAGCGCCTGGAAGAAGCGCATACCAGGATACGCGAAATGTCGACCGAGGAAGTTGAAAAGCGGGTCGCCCATGCCGTCCTGCGACTCTGCAAGCAGGCCGGCCGGGCCGTGGATGCAGGGATTCGCATCGATTTCCCAATCTCCCGTCAGGATATCGCGGAGATGACCGGGACGACACTGCACACGGTCTCAAGAATCCTCAGCGCATGGGAGGCGAAGGGTATCGTCGAGGGCGGGCGGCAAAAACTCACGGTAACGGATGGAGAGCGTCTGCTTATTCTCGCAGACGGCGCTCGGAGATAACCGGCAGCCGATCAGGGTATGGACCGAAGACATGACGAGGTGTGGTCTTCGCTAGAGCGGGCGTAACGCACGTTCTGTTTGATGCCGAACAAGTAAGGCCGGCAACAAAATGGGTACGATACAGCCAATGAAGACGTCCCCATATGGCACCCCTGTTCGTGCCGATGCTTGGACCGATCGGATATGTCGAGGCCAGGTATCTTGGCCGAGACAATGTGGCTGAAAGCAATCGAATGTAAAGCGGGAAACTGATGCCTTCAACTCTCAGACCGTCGCCGGATGAGTGGGACGTCTCCACCACCCGTCAGATAAAGGTGCTCACCAGGCGACTCGACCCCGAATACGACTGCTCGTCGGCCGTCGGTGAGGTTTTGACGAGGGTGGAGCCGTCCAAAAGGAAAATCGATCGTTCAAGAGCTCTACCATCTCGCGCTTCGACAACGTGTGAAAGTAGCCACCCTCGTCGACCTCACCACCGGACTGGAAGAGTTGGACTCGTATGCCGAGCGAGGAGAGCTTGAAGAAGCGGTCATGCTCTTCGAGGACATGGCGCTGCAGGCGCGGCTTTGGTCGCAACTTCTTAAGGCGGTCGTGCTCAGTCGAATGAGCCTCGCAGGAGCGGCAATGGGCACCCAGAGCTCCGCATGGAAGGATCGGAACGATGAGGAACGAACTACAAACTCGAGCGTCGCTGTCACCTGGATGTTCTCGAATTCCTCGGTTCAAACAGCGGTGTCGGTGGAGATCCGCGCGCCGTTCTGGGCTTCCCACGTGACGACGTCTCACTCTAAAGATCATCCAGGAAAAGCGCCGTCGAGAAATAGCTGATGCCGATTGTGCTGGCGAAAAGGTAGACGAACATTCCGAATGCTATGTAGCGCTCCGGAGTAACGAGCGATGAAGCGACCGATGAGACACCGTTCGTCCATATTATCAGGCCGACCACGGTGCCCATTGCAAAACCAATCAAAAGCCGCGTGAGCATGAATGAAATCAAGCGAGGCATGGGGATGTCCTCCAATCGATTTCAACTCACAAGCGGGAGGCTGGTTCCATCCCAAAATGACTTTAATCAATTGCCCTCCATGTGTCGTGTGCCAATAGAAGCGAGCAAACTTTGGAACCCCGTAAATGGATATCTCACATTTCTTTATCGCAGCCTTCGCTCTTCTGATCCTGCCAGGTCCAACGAACACAGTTCTCGCATTCTCGGCAGAGGGCCTAACGCCCTTGCGCTTCACATCGCTGCTGGCAATCGCCGTCTCGGCCTATGCCGCCGTGGTGATCGCCGTCTCCGGAATCGGGGGACCATTGCGTCACGAGCATCGGACCATCACTCAGGGAGTCAAATTGCTGGCCGCGACGTGGGTCTCTTATTTGGCGATCAAGCTCTGGGCACCCTATACCGCCAATGCAGCCTGCGGCTATTGGCGGAAAGCAACTGTTTGTGACTACCTTGCTGAGCCCGAAGGCGGTCATCATCGGCCTCACCATGAGGCCCTCACAAGCGGGCACCATTTCGCTGGCCGCCCTTTGGGTTTTCGTGCCGACCGTAATCGCTACGTCAAACGTCTGGCTGACAGTCGGACGGCTCATCATTAGCCGCTCCGCAGGAATGCCCAAGATTGCGCGCCGGCTCGGCGCCGCGCGTTGGTGGCTGCCTAAAGATGAGTATGACCGACGGTTGCGATACGTTGCCGGGCGAGATGCGGCAGGCAAGACGAAATAGATGTGAAAAACAGAGGACCATGGGCCACGCGGAGGGCACACTGGATGAATTCCCGTTATTTCATGCCCTGCCGAATGCGACGCGAGCGGAGCTGCTTCACAGTTCCGTTCAAACGAGCGCCTTGATCGTATTAATGCGCCCGGGTGGACATGATTTGCGACATGTTCGTCCTTCGGTGCCGTCGATGGGGACCATTGTTTGGTCGCCGGTGACATGCCGATGCTGCGCGTGTTAAAGACGGTGCAGTTGAGTACCAACAACGCTAGGCGAACGACGGACCATGGCAACAGTTCACCATGACGTGCATCTTCTCGTCGTCGATGATGATCCGCGTATTCGCCAGATGTTGACGCGCTATTTCGAGGATGAGGGCTACACGGTGTCTTCTGCCTCCGATGGTGTGGAAATGCGGGTGCGCCTTCGCCAGCAGAGTTTCCACGCAATTCTGCTCGATCTCGTCCTTCCTGGCGGGGTGGACGGCCTCGATCTTGCCCGCGAAATCCGCGCCCAGTCTGATGTGCCAATCATGATGCTCACTGGCCGCGACGATGTTGTTGACCGAATCGTCGGCCTTGAAGTCGGCGCTGACGATTACATCGCCAAACCATTCCATCTTCGGGAAGTGCATGCGCGTCTGAAGTCGATCCTGCGCCGCCGGCAGCCTTTGCCGCGCAATGTCGAAACAGCGAGCGAGGAGACCATCGGTTTCGAAGATTGGAAGCTTAACATCAGCCGCCGCCAACTTCTCGATCCGGAAGGCGAAGAAGTTGAGCTGACGACCGGCGAATTCGATATGCTGACGATCTTCGTGCGGCATGCTGGCCGAGTCCTGACCCGCGATGTGCTGATGGATCTGACGAGGGGTCGAAGCCTCGAAGCCTTCGACCGTACGATCGACGCTCAGATCGTCCGACTCCGTCGCAAAATCGAAACCGACCCGAAGAAGCCGCAGTTCATCAAGGCCGTACGCGGCGTCGGCTATGTGTTCACCGCCAGACTCGATTGACAGTTCAGGAAATGGTGTGGTGCCTCAAGGCACCAACATCGCGGCTCCGCTCAATCGCAGAGCCGGAGATCGTCAGCGCCCTGTCGACGCGGCCGCTCGACTACCGTCCCAAGCAACAGCCGATGACTTTGTCGGGGTATGAGAAAAGCGGGGAATTGACCCTTATCAATGTTCTCTCTGCCGCTCGTGCGATTGTTTTTCCCAGGGAGCAGAACCATGGACAATTCGACCGAGAATGTCGGGCTAAAGCACCGGGTCTTGGAGCCTCCATTTCCCTACTGGGCAAGATCCATTGCGCAGTTGTTTGCTGAATACAAATCGCAGCCGACCGGCTTGTCCGCCATAGAAGCTGCAGCGCGGCTGCAGACCTACGGCTTGAACACGCTCAACGCCACTGGTCACGCAGATGCTTTCCGGCTTTTGTTGAAGCAGTTTTTCAGCCCCCTGGTCTTAATTCTTATCTTCGCAGCCTTTGTCGCGGCGGCAGCGGGGGAAATGCACGATGCCGTGATTATAGGCTGTATCGTCGGAGCGAGCTGTCTTCTTGGATTTTCGCAGGAATTTTCCGCCTCGCATGCAGTAGAATCGCTCCGGCGCAGCATTTCGCCGACTGCTACCGTCATTCGCGATGGGAAGGAGCAGACGATACAGGTCGGCCACGTCGTACCTGGCGACATCATCAAATTGTCCGCAGGCAGTCTGGTGCCAGCGGATTCCGTTCTTCTGACGGCGCAAGATCTCAACGTGACCGAAGCGGCGCTGACCGGGGAGACGTTTCCTATCGCCAAATCGCCGGGCATATCTACGCCCGACACCCCGATTGATGATCGCTTGAACTGCGTATTCACCGGCACATCAGTTAGAAGCGGCATCGCTACCGCGCTTGCCGTGAAGACGGGCAACAGCACGGAATTCGCTTCGATTGCCGAGGCCGTTACGCGTGAAGTTCCCGAAACGGATTTCGCTCGGGGCATTCGCAGCTTCGGTTATCTGATGACCAGGATCATGTTGGTCATCGTCTTCGTCGTCTTCATTGCCAACCTTCTCCTACATCGTCCGCTTGTCGACTCATTGCTGTTTTCGCTGGCACTCGCCGTGGGACTGACGCCAGAGCTGTTGCCGGCCATCATCAGTGTAACGCTTGCGCGCGGCGCCCGCGTCATGGCGCGACAGGGCGTCATCATCCGCCGTCTCGAGGCCATGGAAAATCTGGGCAGCATGGATCTTCTGTGCACGGACAAGACCGGGACCCTGACGGAAGGAGCAATCCACCTCGACAGATGTATCGACGTAACTGGTCAACTCTCTGACAGGGTGAAATTGCTCGCCATTCTTAACGCCGGCCTGCAGGCGGGTCTCAAAAATCCCCTCGACGATGCCATCCTTGCCGAAAAGCCGGATGCCTTGCTCGCGGCTTATCGAAAGCTGGGCGAGATTCCCTATGATTTCGCCAGAAAGCGGCTTTCGGTAGTCGTCGCTGAGCAGGGTGGTGCCCAACTGATCTGCAAGGGTGCGGTCACCACCCTCCTGGACATTTGCGCGACAGCGAAAGCAGGCGACGCCGTCAAACCGATCAATGCGGAATTTCGAGCCGAAATTGAAGAACGCTATCAGCGGTGGAGCGAGGACGGAATTCGCGTCATTGCAGTGGCGACGCGCCCATTCGACCAACAAAAGACGGTGCCCGACAAGGGAGATGAAATCGGCCTTTGCCTGGAAGGGTTTCTCTTGTTTCTCGATCCCGCCAAGGCTGGCGTGAAAGAGGCTCTTAAAGGACTTCGCAAAAGGGGGATCGGCATCAAAATCATCTCGGGAGACAATCGTTATGTCGTTGCGCATCTGGCAAAGATGGTGGGGTTGAAGGGCGAGCGTGTATTAAGCGGCCGCGAGATCGCCTCCATGAGCAATGAAGCGCTTTTCGCCAGTGCTGCCAAGACAGATCTTTTTGTCGAGATCGATCCCAATCAAAAAGAGCAAACAAGCTTCAAGCTCGTCTCGAGGCGAATATCGGTGTCCGGACATCTCGTTTGGAACCGATCGATACGCGGCAGCAGCCAATTGGCGGCAAAAGCAGGGCTGACGGTGACTTTGGATGCCGCCGGTGGTAGATTCGCGAAGACGATCCAGGCCCATGCCGAGTCGATCAAGCCCGGCGCGGATATCCGGCAGCGCGCGATCGGCATTTTCGGTCGGGGTCAGCCGGGCCTTCCCGGTTGCGCTGCGATGAAACAGCGGCATGCCCAGCCATTCTTCCAGTCCGCGCACCATTTGTCCGACCGCGGCCGCGGTCACATTCAGCTCTTCGGCCGCGCCGGAAAAGCTGCCATGGCGCGCACTGGCCTCGAAGGCACGCAACGCGTTGAGATAGACCGGCGACTTTCTGTTCAAAGTGACTTTCTCCTGCGCGACAGAAGGGAGAACTGATCGGTAACAACGCGAAGCAACATGTCCGCTTTAGGTCATACCCGGTCAAGCCCCGTCGCCGCACCGCGCGTCCCCCGATCGGACCCGCTGTCGCCACCGCACTCTGCAAAGAGCTTGGCCAGCGGTTTCATGTCATGCCGATAAGGCCTGATGGACCAGTCGAAACCGGCGGCTTTTCCCTGCCGGGCCATTCTGGACCAGAGCGGACACTGCTGAGAATTCAGTCAGCCTTTCCAATGGCCTTGGATTTCAGAGCCTCGCAGCCGTCGTCCGTGCAGCAGCCTGCGTCGACGATGGCAGCCCCTGAAATGCTGCCGCGCGGATGTGCCTCCATCCAGGCCTGCGCCAGCGCGTCCCGGAAGCTCTGTGACGTCTGTGCGCCGGCGATGCCGAATTTCTCGCCGATCATGAAAAATGGGACACCCTTGAGACCCAGCCGTCGCGCAGTCTGCGTGTCCGCCCGAACCTGATCGGCGAAAGCATCGCTGACGAGGACCACATGTGCTTCATCGGCATTGATGCCGATCTCTCCGGCAAGCTCGACCAGGGTATCTATATCACCGAGCGCCTTGCCCTCACTGAAGTAGGCCCTGAACAGACGCTCCTCCATCCCCGTTTGCACGCCTCGGCTGCGTGCGAAGTGGATCAGCCGGTGCGCATCGAACGAATTGCCGTAGCGTGCCCGATCGAACTTGTAGTCAAGTCCTTCCCGCGCGCCGAGCCGACGCATCTGGTCATTCATCGCGACGGCCTCCTCAATGCTCAAGCCGTGTTTTTCCGACAAGATGTCGTTGAGGTTCTTGTTGGTAACGGGCGGTGCATCCGGGTCGAGCTGGTAGCTGCGCCAGATGACATCCACCTGTTCGCGGTGCTCGAACTGCGACAGGGCGGCGTCGAAGCGATGTTTGGCGATGTAGCACCAAGGGCAGGCAATATCGGACCAGATCTCGACTTTCATGGTCTTTCCTCTGTTAGTCTGATTGCTGGCCCGTCGCGAGCCTCCCGGACGTGGCGAGATGAACATCAATGTTCCTGCAGGTTGCCCGCATACTGCCAGCTTCCATATCGGTTTATGAACGGTCGGCAATGCCAGGGGCGGCCCGCACAAACTCTCTGCTCGAAACCTGATCGAACAGGAATTTCGCCAGATTGCCTCTAGACAACTTCATGCCCAGCTTCGCCTTTCCGTAGAAGCCGACCGCCGGGCCGCCATTGGCTGGGCCGTCCTTGAGGAAGGGAAGCCTCACCAGGGTCCAGTCGAGGCCGGAGCCTGAAATCAGTGCCCCGATTGCCTTGATGTCGTCATAGGCACCCCGGGCAATAAGCTTGATCAGCATCCCCATAGCCTTCGCCTTCAGATCGAAGCTGTCCTGTGGATCGCGGTGACTTGAGGTCGAGACCTGAACAAGCCGCCGGACACCCAATTCGTCCATGGCCGAGATCACGTTTCGAAGTCCATTCATGACAGGCAGCGCTTCTTGCGTTTTGGCGCCGTTCGGGCCAAGGGCGCTGATCACCGCATCGGAACCGGCGATGTTTCTCCGGATCGCCTCCCGATCCTTGAGATCTCCGGTGACGATGGCAATCTTGCTGGCATAGTCGGACAGTTTGGCCGTATCGCGGGTGTAGGCGGAGAGTTCGTAGCCCCGCCTGAGACCTTCTTCGATTATGTATTTTCCGGTGGGACCTGTGGCCCCGAAAAGCGCAATCTTCATCCTGTTATACTCCGGAAGCCAATTACGCGGCGCGTTCCAGCGCAGCTCGGATCGTTGTTTCGGTGGAGGCTATGGCAACCTTGGCTGCATCTGGACTTATGAGCGTTCCTTCCACCCGGATCACTTCGATGTCCGTGAGGCCGATGAAACCGAGAAGGTGAGTGAGATAGGCGGTCTGGAAATCGAACGGCGCATTTGCACCTTCCGAAAAGACGCCGCCGGTTGCGGTCACGAGATAGACTTTCTTGTTCGGCAGCAAACCCATCGGACCAGTTGTGCCGTAGCGGAAGGTAACGCCCGGCCAAGTGATATAGTCGAACCAGGCCTTGAGCTGCGTCGGCGGGCCGAAGTTGATCATGCCCGAGCCAATGACGATCACGTCGGCGGACAGAACCTCGTCGACAAGGCTTTGGGCGAGATCGACTGCTTCGATCTGTTCTACGGTGCGTGTCTCGGGCAGGGCGATGCGGCCATCGATGTAAGCCGCGGTGATATGCGGCAGCGGTGCTGCCCCAAGGTCGCGTTCGATAATCGCGTGGCCAGAGCGAGCGTTGAGGCTCTCAGCGATCTCACGGGCAAATCGGGTAGACAGGCTCTGAGGACCGCGTGGGCTCGAGGTGACGAGGAGGATGTTGGTCATAGCGTACTCCAAAAGGCAGTATGTTTTGCTGACCAAATATGTAATACTGACCGCCAACCCCGCAAGAACGCATATTTTCAAGGCCTAGTCACATGCATATGCCTGCCCCGCCAAATGCCCCTGGGACCAACCCCGATTGTCGGAAGGTCAACGCGATTCTCGGCCGCATCGGCGACAAATGGACCATCCTTGCGATCACGATGCTGGCCGACCAGCCGCGGCGCTTCAACGAGTTGAAGCGACTGATAGGCGGGATTTCCCAGCAAATGCTCACCCGCACATTAAAGGCCTTGGAAGCGGACGGGATGGTGACGCGCAAGGTCTATCCCACCATACCGCCTCAGGTCGAATATGGCCTGACCGATCTCGGCCGTTCTCTTGCCGCACCGATCATGCAATTGGCGACTTGGGTGCTGGATCATCTGGGCGAGATCGAAGCCCATCGCGTGTTACACGAGGAAGAGTCGAGACAGCTGGGGAAGTAGCTCGCCAGTTTTCGTTCCCGCCTCCGCGCGAACGGGCTCGCGCAGGTGCTGTGGGAAGACCTCAAGGCACTGGATCAACGATGTTCTGCAGTTTTCCGGCATCCTGCCGGGGTGGTGCGCCGAAGAGCCGCTTGTATTCGCGGCTGAACTGCGAAACGCTCTCGTAGCCGACCGCGTAGGCAACCGTCGCCGCTTCCGAGTGCTCCGCGATCAGCCGCCGGCGCGCCTCATGCAGGCGGATTTGCTTTTGGTACTGCAGCGGGCTCAATCCGCTGATCGCTTTGAAGCGGCGATGGAACACGGATAGGCTCATCCCGGCTACCATAGCCATGGCTTCGATACTCAGATGCTCCGCGTAGTGCTCGCGAATCCAGGCCATGGCCCGCCGGATATGGGACAGGCGGCTGCCGGCGCCGGCGATCTGCCGAAGCAGCGCGCTCTGTGGTCCCATGAGGAGGCGGAACATGAGTTCGTGCTCCCTATGACGCGCCATGACCGGAATTTCGCTGGGACGGTCCAGAAGTTCGGCGAAGCGCCGCCAAGCCTCGATCAACGCCGGGCCCGCGGGACTGAAGCCGAAGCCTTTGTCCGTTGGCGGCTCCGGCATGCCGCCCATCTCCAGGAGCAGCGCCGAGATCACCTCCGGATCGATGTAGAGGTTGAGCGCGACATAGGGCTCTTTGGGTGAAGCCTCGCTGATCTGCCCCATGGCGGCGAGTTCGGCTGCCACCACCATGCAGTGGCCGGCGCCGTATTCCAGAACCTGGTCACCGATAAAGACCTGCTTGGATCCTTGCAGCACGAAGCAGACAACCGGGTCATAGACCAACCACCCGCGCTCCGAGGGTCGGTCGAAGGTGCTGACGCTGACGCGCGGCAGTTTCAGTTGCTGCTTGCCGGCATGGCGCAGGACGATGGCTTTGAGTTGGGCAAGATCGGTCATGCGACCATTGTTCCCGTTCGCCTGGAAACGTCAAGCGATCGGCAGGATCAGGCAATCAATCGGCAGGATCGAGCATCGCGTCGTCGATGGGGGAAAGCCACACTGGGCACATCCAACATGAAAGGACATTCGCGATGCAGCAACGCAAGCTTGGCCGGCACGGCCTCACGGTCGGTGCCATTGGGTATGGTGCCATGGGTACCGCCATCGGTTACGGCCCGAGCGACGACCAGGAGTCGATCAGGGCGATCCGCCGCGCCCATGCGCTCGGCGTCACCCACTTCGACACCGCCCGCATGTATGGCTGGGGTGAAGGCGAGAAGCTGCTCGGCATTGCTCTCAGGCCGATCCGCGACCAGGTGACGATCGCGACGAAGTTCGGCCTGACGGAAAGCTACGCTCCCGACTCCCGGCCGGACACTATTCGTCAAGTCGTGGACTCCAGTCTCAGGGACCTGAACGTCGAGACTATCGATCTGCTCTACCAACACATCCCCGACCCCAACGTCCCGATCGAAGACGTCGTGGGCGTGATGCAGGAGTTCGTCCGGGCGGGCAAGGTGAGATATCTCGGCCTTTCCAACTCGGACGAGGACACCATCCGTCGTGCGAGCGCCGTTGCCCCCATCTCGGTGCAGCAATACCAGTATTCCATCTTCGCCCGGGATGTGGAGCCGCTGCTGCCGGTCCTTGAAGAACTCGGCATCGGGCTGGTTGCATACTCGCCGCTGGCGCGCGGTTTCCTGACGGGCCAAGTAACATCCCGCGACCACTGTGCAGCCGACGATTTCCGGCAGCAACTCGGCTGGTGGGCGCCGGCGAATTTCAGCAAGAACGTCGAGCTTGCGAAGGAACTTGGCTCATTAGCCACCCAGAAGGGTCTCAGCCTCTCCCAGCTTGCGTTGGCTTGGCTCTTGACGCGAAAGGACTACATCGTCCCGATCCCTGGCTCTCGCAACCCGAAACGTGTAGCGGAAAACATTTCGGCTGCGGAGCTGGTGCTGACCAACGCAGATCTCAAGCGGATCGACGAGATCGCTCCACGTGGGGGCGTCGGCGGGCTTGTCTGGGGTGAGTAAGATCAAATTTATCGATGTGGGCTGGCCTGAACCCGCCCACACCGACCTTCAGCGGAAGGCGTTAGAAATTTCGCTCTTGAAGGATTTGAGTGGTCGGTGGCGGAGTCGTATTGTCTAACGACGTCCTGACGCGCCTTCCCCGACGAAATCCGGCCTCCCGACGTTTGCCCACTTCCCGCGTGAGTGACCGTGGCGCCGCAAGCATTATGAAAACGCTGCATGGATCTGTGAAAATATCTAAGCGGCAATGCACCTATTTGCGTATCCGCCTATTCGCACATTCGCAGGCCCGTTGAATCGGCGAACCACCTATCGGCGGGTTCGCCCATTCGCTGATTAGCGTAGCCGCCTGACCGACGAAATGCCGCTGCATCTCACTGCGGCCGAAGGCTCTTTGCCCCAACGATTCGGTTCCCCAGCCCTCCCCTTGCGCCGGCCCGACGTCTCTTCCTCATGACCTCGTTACGTCTGAAAGATGAAAGACCGGGAAACCCTTGCTCGCCTCTGAGGCGACTCGCCCCTCGGGCGAAACGGCTATTGGTATACCAATAGCCTATCCTGCCATCTCAACTAAATCGGCCCGGCCACCGTGCCCGAGGCGCTAATGCTGTTGCGAGTCGTCAGACGAAGCAACAGCGATCACAGGCTCAGGCCTGTGATCCGCGCCGGAGGAACAGCGCGGTGGCCGGGCCGATTTAGTTGGAGATGCTGAAGCGAGCCGTCGTCGTGAGGTGCCGGGATGTCCGTGACTGAAGGGAACGGGCATTGATGGCACACGAACGATGAGACGGCGAGCGCGCCGCAGGAGAGGACGATCATCTGCAGCGGATGCCCGAAGTATGAGGGCGTAGCGCAAGGTGATCATCCTCTCCGTCTTGTTTGGAGAAGTCGCGGCAGCGTCTATCTACCGGCCCGGAAGGCCGGGCGGGTCTCGACCCGCTCCGCAGTGAGAGGGGAGTTTGAGGGGAGAGCGGCTCTCTCCCCTCAAGACCGCGCACGGGTTCGACGCCTGCAAGCGGTCAAGCCAGCGGATGAGACGAGAGACGGCCAAAGCCGCCTCTCGTCTTGTCATTTCAGTCGTAGACGACGCGGGCGACGCTGACCGCGATGCCTGTCTCCTGCGCAATATCGCGGATGATCGCAGCGAGGGGACCGAGTTCGTCGTCGCTCAGACGGATGGTACTGGGGTAGCGGATCTCGATGCCGTCGCAGTCTGCCGACTGTGCGTAGTGCCACTCGCCGCCATTTACCCGATATTCACAAGTGTCATAATCGATCTCCAGCTCATCGAGGAGCACGGTCGTCCGGCGGGCGAGGATTTCCTCCTCGCCTTGAAGCTGGCACGAGATCATACCGTCGGGATCGTCCCCGGAAAGCACTTGCCGCTGCAGGGCCATAATGTGGCGCGTCGAGTCGATCGTCCCATCGAGGTCAGCCAGCAGCCGGTCGTGTAGCGTCTTTGAGAATTCATCCTCGCAGCCGAGACGGTTCGCGCTCACGAGAAGCTTGAAGCCGGCGAGCTTGGCATAGAGCATGAGAAAGTTGAAATCAGACATAAGAAACCTCCTTTTCGTTCTGACGAAAAGGGGCCCGCATTGGCGACCCAAGGGGTCAAGGATCGCGCGAGCGACCGCCAGCGGCGGCGAGCGGAGGAACCGATTTTTTCGGCGTGGCGCGTGAGCGGCGCGGCGGAAAAATTGGAGGGGCCGCGATGTCCTTGAGGCCGCCGGGGCGAATGCGACAATAGGAAGTCAGGTGCGACCTGGAAAGTCGTGCAAGTCTCGGTTTTACAGGAGGAATTCAGGAGATGAACTAACTGATAAAACCGGTTGTTCCATCAACCGTTCCCTACCCGGACACGCGGAGTTGGTAACGACTCGGTGTGAAGCTTCGGGAACAATGCAGCCACCGGATGTCCGGTACACCGAACCGCGAGGCGAGGTGGAATCTGCCAGCACGAAGGCGGTGAGGCGCGAGGGACGGGCGGTAACGATCAACATACGTGAACCTCTGATAAACGTCGTGACCATTAACAAGCCAAACGTGCTGACAGGCTTGAACCAAAAGGTATGCAGCAAGGTGTGGTCTCCTCTGACTTGAGCCACCATGGACGATAAGCTGCCGGCGAATAGGAGGGATCCGACCCGCTCTGAGACTTGTACGGAACAGGGTAAGCCCGTAGCGCTGCCGGAAACGGCAGGCGAACTGTAAGGAACGCTGTTGGCGCTGCGGGTAAAGGAAGGCGGAAAAAGCGAAAGCCCGGCTGTAATGGCCGGGATATGGGCTGCAACATTGCCCAACACGAAAGTGGGCAGACTTCCGCCTGGTCATTCATGGTGAGAGAGCATGACAAATCGCTGGACGAGGAAAAGCAGATGACGGCCAGGGATGCGAAAGCATCGATGGCTGGTGCGTCCTCGCACGAGGCACAGATGTGGGATCAGGCGAACTGGCCTCACATTGAGGCAATCGTGGAGCGACTTCAAGTACGTATCGCCAAGGCCACTCGCGAAGGCCGATGGGGCAAGGTGAAAGCCCTGCAACGTCTGCTGACCCGCTCGCACAGCGGCAAAATGCTTGCTGTGAAGCGGGTGACGGAAAATCGTGGTAAGAACACGCCGGGAGTGGACGGAGCAATCTGGTCAACCTCGGCGGCCAGATGGAAGGGAATGTCGACGCTACAGCACCGTGGTTATCGAACGATGCCACTGCGCCGCGTCTACATCCCGAAAAGCAACGGCAAGAAGCGCCCCCTCGGGATTCCCTGTATGCGGTGCAGAGCGATGCAATCCTTATGGAAGCTCGCTCTGGAACCCGTGGCAGAGACCCGGGCGGACCCGAACTCCTATGGATTTCGGCCCAAACGCTCGACAGCCGACGCCATCGGCCAGTGCTTCATCACGTTGGCGAGACACGTTTCGCCAACGTGGATTCTGGAGGGTGATATCCGTGGCTGTTTTGACGAAATTAGCCACGATTACATCCTCAAGCACATACCGATGGATAAGGGCGTCCTGCGAAAGTGGCTTCAAGCCGGATATATCGAAGAGGAAACCCTGTTCGAGACGACGGCGGGGACTCCCCAAGGCGGGGTAATTTCGCCGACGATCGCGAACATTGTGTTAGATGGGCTGGAAGCAGCGGCACACGCAAGCGTGGGGTCCTCGAGACGCACGCGCGAGAAAGCCTGCCTGAACGTCATCCGCTATGCAGATGATTTTGTCATCACCGGCATTTCCAAGGAAATACTGGAGGACAAGGTCATGCCTGCGGTCAGGGTGTTTCTGGCCGCTCGGGGTCTGGAACTCTCGGAAGAGAAGACCAGAATAACGCATATAGCGGAGGGTTTCGATTTTCTGGGCCAGAACGTACGCAAGTACAACGGCAAGCTCCTGATAAAGCCGTCCAAGAAGAGCGTGAAGTCGCTCCTCGATAAGGTCCGGAAAATCATAAAAGGTAACGCCACCGCTACGCAGGCGTCATTGATATATATGCTCAATCCGATCATTCGGGGATGGGCGATGTATCACCGGCATTGCGCGGCAAAGGCAACCTTCTCTTTGGTGGATGACCGCATCTGGCGAATGCTTCGGAAATGGGCGGGCCGAAGGCACCCCAACAAGACAGCACGATGGGTGCAGAACAAGTACTACCGGACTTATGGAAACCGGAACGGGGAATTTGGCACGGAAGACACCAAATATCGGTTATTCCGCGCAGCCACGGTCTCAATCACGAGGCACATCAAAATCCGCGCTTCGGCCAGCCCATTCGATCCAGTATGGCACGAGTACTTCGCCCATCGTCGAGCCACGAAATCAAACGCCGAGTGGCCCGGTGCCACAGCATGGTGCTGAGGAATGGCTTGAGCCGGGTACGGGGTGATCCGTACGCCCGGTTCTGAGGGGGCGGCGGGGCAGCGATGCCCCGCTGCTACCCGACAGAGAGATAGAACACGGCGCCTTAGGCGCCGTGCCCATATCCGGCGCCCAGCCGGCTATGTAGCATATCATCGCGCACGGTCGCGGAAATTCGCGCCGCCAGTGCGCCAGGCGCGAGAGGGGCGTGACCCGAATGGGCGGAGACCGCTAGCGGGCTTCGTGAGCACGAGCGAATAGCACCGTCCGCCGCAGGCGGCTCGCCCAGATCGTCAGCCGAAAACTCATCAGCAGCAGGAATCAATCAAGCCCGACCGATTCAAATATGTCGTTGGACGCCGAGTCCGCCTTGTCCGATTCTCAACTTCATGACTGCGCAATCCTACCAGCTCTATGTCGAACGCATCGACGCCGGGAAGAACATGGCCCGCTTTTATGCCATGTCGATTGAGCCCAACCTGTTCGGCGAGACCTGTCTCATCCGCCGATGGGGTCGCATCGGCGCGACTGGCCAAAGGCGGGAGCATCATTTTGCGCGGGAGGAAGAGGCGGTCAGCCTGTTCCTTCAGCTTTTGCGGAAGCGACGGTCGCGCGGATACCGGCCCAAACCTTATTTCCCGCAGGATGCATCAGGTGACAGATGGTGAAGCGACTGTCGTGGAGGCAGATGCCATCCTCACATCGGGGAGACGAGATCAACGAGCAGCGTGAACACGGGCGCTTCCGCCCTTCATACAGGAACCACGGCAGGTGTTGGCAGACGATGGCTAAAGGGGTCAGAGCCTGAAGCGCCGGTCGATCCGGCGCATCAGGCCAGGCGATATGGCGAAAGCCGCCTCAGAAAGGCGGCTCGGCGTCGATTGCGCCCTCCTGTTCGGCCATGATCACAGCCAACTCGGCGCAGGCGAGTTCCAGCTCGACCTCGATCTCGCGTCGTTCATCGTGGTATACGGCATTTCGCAATTCGGCCCGCAGCTCTTCAATGTGTTGTTCCAGAAGCATCGTCGTCTCCTTGACGTTTGTGAAAGACGACGCGTGCGGTCATGGGGGCATGGCGGGGTCAAGGATCGCGCCAGCGACCGGCGGAGCCGGCGAGTGGGGGAGCCGATTTTGGCAGAGCGAAGGGAACCGGAGCGGAGGCAAAATTGGGGGCACCGCTCGTCCTTGAGGCCGGCATGGCGCCATGGCATCCTCGGTCGGACTGAGCAGATATTTCCTCTCCGTATCGCACCCGAATTCGAAGACGGGCTCGATGCCCGTCTTCGGGTTATCTGACAGCTGACAGCTGACAGCGCGAATAGCTGTGGAGATCCGGGCTTTCAACGGCATTTGCCGAAGCTTGTCGATGACAGCGCCGATCGGCAATGGCAGGGATTCTGCATCTGAAACGATGCGGAGAAGAAAATGACCACAACCAACGAAATCGCCGACAAGATCGCGAGCGAGCATGGGCTGACCAAGGTTCAGGGCAAGGCCATCGTTGAGGCGGTGATCGCTTCCATTACCGAAGCTGCGGTTGCCGGTAATGAGACGTCCCTGCCCGGCTTCGGCAAGTTCAAGGTAAAAGAAACGCCGGAGCGCGAGGCACGCAACCCAGCGACCGGCGCAACCATCCAGGTCGCCGCGGCCAAGAAGCTGAGCTTCCAGCCGGCCAAGGCACTGAAAGACGCGCTGAACAAGTAATCTTGCCAGCCAAGCAAAAAAATAGCCCGGACCGAGCCGGGCTATTTTCGTTCTGAGTTTGCATCAGTGCACGGACGTCCGCTCAAGAAGATCCTGAATGATCGTGTCGCTGACCGCGTGATCGGCTTCCCGGGCATGGTCGTCCAGCAGCTTGTGAAGAACGCCGGATGCCAAGGGTATGAAGTCGAAACCACGTGCGATCGCCGCGGTCCGCAGTTGCGACAGTGTCCCGAACTCCTGGAAGTCCGTCCCCAGCCAGAGTTTCAGGTCCTCGCCTTCGGCATCCGAAAATGCCTGGAGGAAGAACGTCTGAAGCGGACGGTCGTAACCGATAATGGCATCCGGGTCGGCGTGGCGGGATGCGGTCCTGGTGACGGCAATTGTGTAGCGGCTCATAGGGGCCTCCTTTGGAATTGGGGAGGCCGGCCCCGAGGGGCCGGCGGTCCGGTTCAGGCCGGGCTGTTCCAGAGGATGACCTTCTTGCCGGGCTCACCGCCGGGCGCCGGGGCGACGTTGCCGAAGATGACGCCGATCTCGGGTGCCTCGAGCGTTACTGAGAGATATTCCTCGCCGGTCTGACGGGAGATGCGGTTCCAGCATGCGCCGATTTCGAAGCCGGTCTTGCGGTGAATGACACGGAAGTCGGGGGCTTCCTTGCTCGCCTTATTGGCGTTGGGGACGATGGCGATCGGGGCGTTGACCCGGATGGTGGCGAAGACGCCTTCGAAAGTTCCGTCGGTTTTTTCGGTGAGGGTTGCGATCGTGGTAGCCATGGGATTGTCTCCTTCGTTGCATCGGGACCATTCCCGATGGCGCCCGAAGAAGGGGCTGCGCCGCAGGCGTCACCGAAGCTTTAGCGGAGGGGAACCCCCTTGCGGGGTTGACGCTGATCGCGGCCGGTCCCTTAGAAAGGCGACATAAAGAACGGGAATGGTCCTTGATTGCGACGTCGGCAGGAGACCTCGCCTTGGCTGCCCTTTGCGGACCCGCGGAGTGCCGCGCTCGTCGATTGCGTCGGTGAGTGTTCGGTCAACGGATGCTGGCCGCCAATCATCTGACGCGACGCCAGAGATCAGCCCCCTCCCGATCCCATCGTCATTGTCAGAAATGGCTTCGGTCGGTGTGGCGCTCGAATTGCCGAACACCATGGCGCGACTGCAGCTCGGTTGAATAAAGGTCACAACACCGGTTTGATTGCCGGGTGTCGTTCCCGCGCGGTGATGGTCAAGAGAGGGAGACCTGCCAAAAACAGCCGCCAGTCGGAGAGTTGCCTCGTGAGGCCGGCCTCCGACATTAACGGCGCCGGCGATGTAGTCGCCGGAGATGTGCCGGATGATGACCGTTTCGATCGCCGCTCAATCGAGGCGGTTGACCCGGCCGGATCTGCCACGCGCCTCGGCAAACAGGCTCGCGATCTTTATCATGAAGGGTTTGCTGAAGCGGCCGAGAATGTCCTGGCCCGGCTCGATGTACCAGGAGCGTTCGACGATGTCATAGTTGTATTCGTCGGCCATGATCCAGCACTGCTTCATGTCGCTTAAGCCCGCGCGCTTCCGCTCAATCTCCGGGATCTCCAGAGCGGCCCGACCCGTTTGCGGGGGCTGGGTGGCGATGGCGAGAAGAGCAAGGTGCGTATTTCCGTCGGCGGCACTTCGGATGGCGATGACGACGCAGACCGGTCGCTGTTTGCGGCCTTCGGTCTCGCCGCGCTGCTGCTGCCAGGCCCAAGATAGGGATAGGAGATGACTTCGCCGGGCCGGAATTCATGGCTCATCATCGTAGCCTTCGCCGCGCGCCAGCCGATCTATCGCCTCGTCGAACAGTTCCGCATGCTCGGCGGGCATATCGGAGATATGATAGGCGCGGCGAGGGTCGCCGCCCGTGCGCATGCGCTCATAGTGCTCATAACTCATCAGCACAAAGCGAGGCTTCTTGTGGCGGGTGAGCATGACCGGTTCGCGGCTTGCCGCATCGGTAATATCGCCGATCTGTTTGTTCAGGTCGCCTGTGGTGAACTGCTTCATGGCTATGGTCTCCAGCGTGTTTTTCCATATAACCCATTTTTCCCATGTTTTCCACATTTTCCATCTTTCGGAAAACGGCGCTCACGCGCCGTCTCCTGAAGCCTGCCAGACCGGAATGCCGAGGCGACGCGCCTTGTCGGCAAGGTTACCGGTGATGCCGTTTCCGGGAAAGACGATCAATCCGGCGGGCATGACAGACAGCATCTCGTCATTGCGCCGGAACGGAGCGGCCTTTGCGTGCTTGGTCCAATTGGGTTTGAAGGTGATCTGCGTCACCCGGCGCGCCTCCGCCCAGCAAGCGGCGATGCGTTCAGCACCTTTCGGCGAACCACCGTGCAGCAACACCATATCAGGGTGTTTGGCTTGCACCTGATCGAGCTTGGCCCAGATCCGCTCATGATCGTTGTAGTCCATGCCACCGGAGAAGGCGATCTTGGTGCCGGCCGGGATCAGCACTTCGGTTTCGGCGCGCCGTCGGGCAGAGAGGAAGTCCCGGCTGTCGATCATTGCCGCCGTCATGGTGGCGTGGTTGACCTTAGAGCCGGTGCGCGGCCGCCAGGACGAACCGGTCTGCGCCTCGAATAGATCGGCCGCGTAGTCGCGCATGAACTCGAAGGCATTGCGCCGCTCAAGCAGCGTGATGCCCTCGGCGATGAGGCGTTCGAGCTCGACACTCTTCACCTCCGAGCCGTCCTGCTCGCGCTGGCCGGTGCGCTGCGCTTCTTCGTTGCGGTCGAGCTCGCGCTCGATGCGCTCACCGGCGCGATGGAAGAGATTGGGGATCGACCAGAACAGGTCTTCGAGATCGGGTTCCAGCCGGGTGTCACCGAGCATTTCTGCGAGCGCATCGAAGATCGTGGTGATCGACGAGCGGACCTGCTGTTCCTCCGGCAATGGGCGCGGGTCGGGCTCGTCCTGGAAGGGGCGGTAGCCGAAAACCTGCATCTCGTAGATGAAGCGATCGGTCGGGGAGGACGCCTGATGGGGCTCGAAGGTGTCGTCGGGGTGAAGGATCATGTCCATGATGGTCTCCATCGGTTTGGGCCGCGCCTCTCGCGGCCTGACGGCGAACCCGATCACGCGGGCCGAGGCCGGAACCGCAAGCGAAGTGCCGCGGCCCAGCGAAGCGCCGGGCGGCGGAGGGAAGGTTTCTTGATCCGCGGGGAATGACGGGCCGCGTCTGCGGACCGGCAGGGGAAGAAACCCGACCGACCCGCTGAAGGCCCGGAGGCCCGCGTGGTAAGGGTCGCCTCTCGGCAGGCCCGTGGGCGCGCGCTCATCCTATGAGAACCGTGGACCGCCGCCCTTCGCGAATGCCGCCACACCCTCTCCCCACGCTGTTCCGACCCGCTTCACGTAGGCAGAAATGCCATCGCGTCTTCCGGAGTGAGTTGGGCCCTGAGGTTTGCGGTCAGCCGGTCCGGGCCCAGCCAGCGAAGATCCTCATTGAAGTCGCCGAGCTCCGGCGACAGCACCAGCGGCAGGATCCCCTCTTCCTGTGCCCGGCGGCTCAATCCCTCGATCCCATGTCGGCCGGCGGCATCCGCGTCAGCTGCGATGTAAACGCGCCGGCATTCCGGCGGAAAGCGGAAGGCGGCAAGGTGAGTGGCCGTGAGCGCCGCCACTATCGGCATGCCGGGCATCACGTGTGAGAGGGACAGCACGGTTTCGAGGCCCTCGCCTGCCGCTATCACCGGGACAGGTGCATTGACCGGAAAGCCGAAGCGGACGCCGTTCCCGAGCAGTCCGCCAAGAGCGCGGCGCGGATCGTCGACCTTCGCCTTGCCGTCGCCGTCGGGATCGAGCCAGCTACGATGCACGCCGGTGATCGCGCCGGGACAGTCAGTCACGGCGGCGATCAGGGCAGGATAGCTGCTCGTCCGGCCCGTGACGAGGTCGCGATAGTAGCAGGACGGGTGGAAACGGAGCGCCGCATGGATGGATGCCTTCAGGATACCGCGCTTGCGGAGATAGACATCGGCCAATGTGCCGGCCAGCGGCTGCGTCATTCGAAACAGACGCCTGGCGCGTTCAGCCGCAGGCCGTTCGACCGGTGCTGAATCACCGGCGTCGGCCCTCCGGAACGACACCGGCTCCGGTCGAGGCAGGCTGAGGAAGTGGCGCGCCTCGCCTGCAACGTCCCGGAAGTCGACGAGGCCGCAGGTCTCGCGGACGAGGTCGAGCAGATCGCCGAACTGTCCAGTCGCCGCATCGGTCCATCGGCCGGCGCGAGGACCGACCAGATGGACATAGAGGGACCGGCCCTCGTTGTTGCCGACATCGCCGACGAGCCAGTAGTTGCCAGCCCGGCGGCCGGCGGAGAGATAGTGGCGGCAGACCGCCTCCGCGTCTTGCGCGAGACGATCCGCCAGTTTCGAGGCGGAAAGCATGGCGGGCCTCCCTCATGACCGGCGCGCGACATCGACAAGGCGATGACGCTCGATCAGCCTCGACAGGATCTCCGCACCCTCATCTGTCGCCGGCACGAAGAAGCGCAGCTTCCAATTGATCATCTCGGAGAACAGTCCCACCGAGCGCAACCACTCGCGCATGCCATCCGTGAAGCCAGTCAGTTCGACGCGGTATTCGTTCATGACGCGCACGCGGCGGAGCGTCATGTCGCCGGCGAGGCCGACGATAGAGGATCCGTCGACTAGCGACGCCCAGGCCTGGTCAGCGCTCAGCACTTCCGTCTGATCGATCCCGAAGTTGCGGCAAAGGCCGGTGAGCCGATCCGGCGCGATGACCCGGCCGACGATCCGCTCGCCGTCATCGGTCTGCAGCCGCCGCACCCGGCAGAAATCCTGCGGCAGCAATTTCCAGATCGGCAGCAACAACCCGCTGACGATGTGCATCGTCGACGTCGAGAATTCCGGCACCGCTGCGACCTCGGTATTCCAGGCAAGGGCGAACGCTTGTTCGTCGGCCTCCTCCCAGTTGGTCTCTTCAAGTTGCCGGACTTCGAAGCGCAGCTCATCCATAGGCCGGATCAACGACACGCGCGGCTGGACCGAACCGTCGTCCAGCATGATCGAGCGCGTCGGGACCATCACCGCCGGCCGGCCCGACTTGCCGTTGATCATCAGCTTGGCGCGTGCGTCCTGCCTGACCAGCGCCCGCACATCGTCAAGCAGCATCGGTGCATTGCGATCCCTGCGTTCGATCGTCAGCAGGTGCGACTGCGCGCCGGTGACCGGATGCGTGTAGATCAGCCGGCGGTCGGTGACCGTCATGCTGTCGGCGGTGATCGTCTCCAGGCCCTTGTCGTAGATGCCGGCGGCGATCGCTCCTTCGACGCGTGCCGCCAAAAGTTGCTCAAAGGCTTCGAACAGCACGTTCTGCATCGCGATGGTCAGCGCCAGCATTCTGTTCAGGAAGGTCTGGATCGGCGGCAGCTCGTCCTTCAATCCTCCCTCCTCCGAGGTCAGCGACAGGCCGGTGATGCCCTCAAACTTATTCAGCGAGCAGCCTTCGATCCTGCAGGCATGCAGCAGTCCGTAGAATTGCCGCAGCGCGTCGCGGGCATATTGCGATTCGAGATTGTCCTCGGATCGGAACATCCCCTGACCGCCGGTCTGGCGTTGACCACGGGTGATGGCGCCGAGCGTGTCGAGACGCCGGGCGATGGTCGAGAGGAAGCGCCGTTCTGCCTTGACATTGGTGGCGATCATCCGAAAGCGCGGCGGCTGCTTCTGGTTGGTGCGATGACTGCGCCCGAGACCCTGGATCGCCACGTCGGCTCGCCATCCGGCTTCCAGAAGGTTATGCAAGCGCAGGCGCTGATTTTTGGCGGCAAGATCCGCATGGTAGGATCTGCCGGTTCCACCGGCATCGCTGAAGACGAGAATGGCTTTCTCGTCGTCCATGAAGGCACGGGCCTCGTCGAGATTGGCGCTGCCCGGCCGGTTCTGAACGGCATAGCGCACAATGGAAGTGCTGTCCTCACGACGAACGATGCGGCGAGAGCGGCCGGTGATCTCGGCCACCTTCTCGGTTCCGAAATGCTGGACGATCTGGTCGAGGGCGGTCGGGATCGCCGGCAGGCTTCCCAGTGTTTCGACCAGTTCGTCGCGGCGCCGTTCGGCCTCCCGGCAGATCACCGGCTTGCCGTCCGCATCATGAACCGGCCGCGAGCTGAGATTGCCGTCAGCGTCGGAAAATTCCTCAAAAAGCTGTACCGGGAAAGAGTGAATCAGGTAGTCGATGACATATTCCCGCGGCGTCACGTCGACCTGCAGATCGCCCCATTCCTCGGTCGGGATCTGTGCCAGCCGGCGTTCGGTCAGCGCTGCCCCCGTCGAGACGAGTTGGACAATGGCCGCACGGCCTTCCTCGAGATCGTTGGCGGTGGCTTTGAGAAGGGCCGGCGTCTTCATCGATGTCAGCAAGTGATTGAAGAAGCGCTGCTTCGAGCTTTCGAAGGCGGAGCGCGCGGCAGCCTTGGCATTTTTGTTCAGCGTCCCGGATTTGCCAGTAATGCCGGACGCTTCCATCGCGGCATCGAGATGGTTGTGGATCACCTGGAACGCTTCTGCATAGGAGTCGTAGATGCGGATCTGTTCCTCGGTAAGCTCGTGCTCGAGGATCTCGTATTCGACGCCCTCGAAGGAGAGCGAGCGCGATGCGTAGAGGCCCATGGCCTTCAGGTCTCTCGCCAGAACTTCCATCGCAGCGACACCGCCATCTTCGATTGCGGCAATGAACTCAGAGCGCGTCGGAAAGGGAAAGTCACTGCTGCCCCAAAGGCCGAGGCGCTCGGCATAGGCGAGCGACTCCACTTCCGATGCGCCGGTGGCAGAGACATAGACGACACGGGCGCCCGGAAGGGCACGCTGCAGCCGGAGCCCTGCCCTGCCCTGTTGCGATGCGGCCTTTTCGCCGCGCTCGGTTCTGCCGCCGGCGGCATTGGCCATCGCATGGCCTTCATCGAAGACGATGACACCATTAAAATCGTTCCCGAGCCAATCGACGATCTGCTGAACCCGTGACCGCTTGCCCTCGCGCTCATCGCTGCGCAGCGTCGCAAAGGTGGTGAAAAGGATGCCCTCCTCAAGCTTGATCGGCTTGCCCTGCCGGAAGCGCGACAGGGGGGTGACCAGGAGCTTCTCTTGACCCAGCGCTCTCCAGTCGCGCTGCGCGTCCTCGATCAGCTTGTCGGACTTCGATATCCAGACATGCCGCCGGCGACCCTTCAGCCAGTTGTCGAGAATAATGCCGGCAGCCTGGCGACCTTTGCCGGCGCCTGTTCCGTCGCCGAGGAACCACCCGCGTCGAAAACGAACAGCGTTTTCCGCGTCGGATGCGACCGCCTTGAGATTGTCAAAGGAGGTATCGACGCTCCAGTGCCCGGCAAGATAGCCGGAATGGGCTTCACCGGCATAGATGACGCTTTCGAGTTGGGCGTCGGAAAGATCGCCGCTTACGACGATGCGCTTCGGCAGATGCGGGCGATAACTCGGCTTCGGCGGTGCGACGGAGGCCATTGCCACGGATTCGACCAGCCTGTCGGGATGGGGCCTTGCGTCGGAGATGTGGATCGACTGCAGCCGGTAGGATTCGTAGATGCCGTCAACTGCGTTGGCCTCGTCCTTCGGCTGCGCGTCCCGCAGCTCGTAGGACAGTTCGATGACCTCATCATCGACAGGTGCAGCGCGATGCCGCGGCGCCGCAACTGCTGCTGGACGCATCCCGTCCGCGCGCAGGATGCCGTTGGAGGACACTCCAATGGGGTCTGGCGCCCTCGCCAGGGTGCGAGGTGGTAGGTCAGCGATCCAAGCGAGAAGCGTTTCCAGATCGGACGCGGTGCCCCTCGACATTGCGAGCTTCGACGGATCGCCCGCCGGAATCTTGTCGATCACAGTGAGGCGCGTTTCCATTGTCGTTCCATGACGGGCGTAGATGCTGCCGTCGATCGCCGCAGTGAACAGTATCGTGCTCTGCTCCTGCAGACGAACGAAGGCGTCGCGCCACGCGAGATTCTCGGGAGAACGGCTCGCGCCGGTGATCGCGATGAGCCGGCCACCGGGAGCGAGACGAGCGAATGCGGAGGTCAGATGCCGCCAGGCAGCGTCGGCGACGCGACCTTCCACATGGACACCGGCCGAGAACGGCGGGTTCATCAGCACCACGGTCGGCCGAATGGAACGGTCGAGGTAATCGTCGATACGTGCGGCATCGTGTTGGAAGACGGGAACATGGGGGAAAAGCCGCTGCAGCAGAGAGCACCGGATCCCCGCGTATTCGTTGAGCACCAGGCGGGCGCCTGCGAGTTCGGCGAAGATCGCCATAAGGCCGGTTCCGGCCGACGGCTCGAGAACCACGTCAGCGGCCGTGATGCCGGCAGCGCGAGATGCGATGTAGGCAAGAGGGACCGGAGTTGAGAATTGCTGTAGGGCCCGACTCTCCTCCGACCGTCGGCTATGGGTCGGCAGGAGGTTCGCCACTTTCGTCAGCATCGCGAGTGTCGATTGGGGCGAATGCGCGCGGGAAACGATCGCTGGCCCGAACTTGCGCAGGAAAAGGACCTGAGCGGCTTCGGTCGCTTCATAGGCGTCTTTCCAAAGCCAGAGGCCTTCGGCATCGCTGCCGCTAAGGGCCTCGATCATGTTCTGTCGCAGGTCGCCTGAAGTGACGACTTTGCCTTGCTCCAAAAGCGAGGCGATCCGACCGGCAGCTTCTATAAGTTCGTCAGCGCGGCTTTTGGTCTCAAAACGCGAAGGGGCGGAAACACTTTGAGGATACGAGATGATATTCATTGAAGGTTGCTCCATGAGTGAGGAAAGAACGGCGAGGCCCAACACCCTGCCGAACGGGTCGGAGGAGCGAAATCGGGCAGCCAGCAGGGATCGGGAATGCCAATAAAACCGTCGGCGATTGTCAGCGGTTAGGTTGCAGGGCTCGCAAGGAAGCCGGTTGGATCGTCGGGATCGGGGGGAAGGTAGGCGTCGTATGGATTGCCATCGGCGAGATGGCCGAATGGCGTGAAGATATATTCGCCGCCGTTGCGGCCAACGGCGCAAAGTACGCAACGCGGCTCGCGTGTAGACGCATCGATGCATTCGATAAGAGCAAGATTGCCGTCGGACGCGGCGCGCAACAGCGTGTCGAAGTTTGCGCGGGAATGATCGGGGATAGCCATTGGGGTTCTCCAGACAAAATGAGGCCCGGCGCTTGACCGGGCTCTGGGATGACTGCGATGGGGTTTGTATACGCGGCCGGGTCCGAGCCAGGCGGGCGTGAACATGTCAGGAGGCGCTCTCCAGCAGCTTCTTCGCCTTGCCTTCCAGATCGAGGCGCGTGTCCTGATTGGTCTTCGTGCGCGCCAGCGCGGTGATGCCCTGCACGAAATCGAAGATCGATTATGCGGAGTATATGATTATGCCGACCACGCCGTGCCAATTGCCGTCATGCTGGGCAAAATCCAACTGATTTACTCGGCATAATTAAGCTCCCTCGGGTTCAACAACCTTGAGGAATCAATATGCCATTAGACGCCTATCACCAATCAGACCCAAAGCCGGCTGAGCATGCCAACTCATTTTTTTGCGATGCTGTAACCGAGTTTCTTGCACCTATGCGCGGCAAGGCCGGTATTTTCAGATATTCCAGCGCCGCCCGACACTTCTTATTCTGGCTCGATCAGAACCGAACCCAACTCAGCAGTGTCAATGCGTCGACCGTACGGCGCTTTGCAAATCATGCATGTAGTTGCCCACGCTATAGCGCCGTACAGCTCCGGGATCCGTACTACATCAACGTGGTTCGTCGATTTGTCCGGTTTCTGGAGGATCGCGGTGATATTCGTCGCGCGGATGAGGTCCACGATATCAATCAACACCTTGCCCGATATGCAGACCGCCTCACGCATCTCGGTTACGGCTCCTGGGCACATCGCGTGCTATTCTCAGCCGCGGAGCATTTCGCCCTATGGCTTCGGGTCTCGCGTCTGCGATGGGCCGATGTCGATGACGCTTTGATAGAGCGTTTCGCGCGTCACAATTGTTGCTGCGGCCTCAGACGTAAGAATGGCAAGCTGGCCGTCTCCGGATTACAGAAGCGCCGCCGAGGCGCCCAGCGTTTCCTGAGTTTTCTCAGGGAAGGCGGTATGGTTCCCGCCTGCCGCGCTATAGATGATAGCCCAGAGGTCGGCGATACCCGGCTTATTGCATATCGAATTTGGCTTGAGCGACATTGCGGAATGACTGGTAATACAGTCGAGCGATATCTGTACGAAGTCGCTCGATGGCAAGCCGATCTTGGAGATGATCCTGCTTCCTATGAGGTGACGGCCCTTCGCAATATAATGCTGAACCAGCCGGCGACCCGTTCACGTTCTTCGATACGGCTGACCGCAACGGTCCTGCGAAGCTATCTGCGGTTCCTCGCTGCGCGCAACGAATGCCGGCCGGAGCTATGTCATGCTGTGCCATCAGTCGCACGACGGCGACTATCCAATCTTCCACGATATGTCAGCGAGGCCACCGTCGAACGCATCATTGCGTCATGCGGCAAGGCAACGTCGGCGGATTTGAGAGACCGGGCGATCATCCTGTTGCTGGCCCGCCTTGGACTGCGCGCTGGCGACATCTGCCGACTGCGCTTTTCCGATATCGACTGGGCAAATGCCCTTATCCGCGTGCACGGGAAAGGACGCCGATCGGCGAACTTGCCATTGCCTCAGGACGCAGGCGATGCTTTGCTCGCCTACATTGAGCAGGCCCGGCCACTTGTGGCGGAAGAGCGGATTTTCTTGCGGCTGCAAGCTCCATTCACGCCTCTCGCTTCATCATCACAGATTTCCGACATCCTGTCCCGCGTGCTTGCGCGTGGCGGAATCGAGGGAGTGCCGACAGGAGCGCATCTGTTTCGTCATTCACTGGCAACAAGACTCCTGCGCAATGGGGCAGGCCTGGAAACGGTGGGAACTGTTCTGAGACATCGCTCGCCCTCGACGACCGCCATCTATGCCAAAGTCGATGTTCCGATGCTCAAGCAGATCGCCCAGCCCTGGCCAGGAGATGTGTCATGCTGATCGACAATGTCATCCGCTACGTCGCCCTTCACCGTCGGCTCGGTCTGACATTCGACGAGCAAAGCCGAACCCTTACCCTTTATGCCCGTTATGCCGAGGCCCACGGAGATCGATACACTTCCGTTACGCGCATCCATGACTGGTGTGCGAGTGCCTCGTCGCCCGTTCGCGCTCGATCATGCTACGACGCCGTCCGGCGGTTTTGCGCATTTCTGAACGCCGAGGATCCATTGCACGAAGTGCCACCTGCCGGGGCATTCGGTCGCGGCAAACGGCCGCGTCCCGCTCCGTACCTTCTGGAAACCCATCAGATTCGTGCCATCCTGGAAGCGGCACTGAAGCTGCCTCATATAGGCTCCATTGGTCCCTGTACTTACCATCACCTGTTTGGCCTTCTGGCAGCAACCGGTCTGCGGGTGTCGGAAGCTCTGGCGTTGCAGCGAAGCGACATCACGGATGACGGGCTGATCGTCCGGAATGGAAAGTTCGGCAAGGACCGGCTGCTACCAGTCCATGAGACGACCCGCCGCGCCTTGGCCGAATATCTCACCATACGCAACAGGGCCGATAGTGACAGCAATGATTTGTTCGCTCTCAGAACCGGCTATGCCCCCAGTAAGGTAACAGCACACGTGACGTTTGTGCGGATCGCCCGGCAGCTCGGGTTTCGGGGGCCGACAGGAACGCCGGGGCCGCGCCTGCACGATTTGCGCCATACCTTTGCAGTCCGCTCGCTCGAAGCCTGCGCTCATGACCGGCAAGCCGTCGCTCATCACATGGCGGCACTCAGCACCTATCTCGGCCATTCGGATATCGCGCATACCTACTGGTATCTGGAGGCGACGCCCGTTCTGATGCACAACATTGCTGCCGCGAGTGAGCAACTGTTCGGGGAGGAACTGCCATGACGGCTCTCGCTCCCTTGCTGACGGCCTTCTTACGAGAGCACCTCCCTCGAGAACGTAACGCCAGCCCGCATACGATCGCCACCTATGCTCACGCCTTCGCTCTCCTGGTGCGTTTCGCCGCCGGACGGCTAAAACGGCGGCCATCCGACCTCTCCGTCGAGGAGATTGATCCGGACCTGGTTCTGGCGTTCCTTGATCATGTCGAAGGAGAACGTGGCAATGCGGCCCGATCACGCAACGCCCGCTTTGCGGCAATCCGATCATTCTTTCGCTACCTTGAGTACAAGGCACCCGCATGTCTTGAGCAGGCGTTGCGGATACGAGCCTTGCCCATGAAGCGAAGCGACAAGGCGTTGATCGATTACCTCACACTGGAAGAGGTAAAAGAACTTCTTTCCGCCCCAGACCCACGAAGCTGGGGCGGCGTGCGAGATCGGGCCATGCTGCACTTGACCTATGCAGCCGGACTGCGGGTTTCCGAACTGCTCTCGCTGCGTCTCGACGATTTTTCCGACCGGTCGCTTTCGATGGTTCGCATTCTTGGCAAAGGTCGACGGGAGCGCGTCCTGCCGCTCTGGCGTGAGACGCAGGCTGCGTTGCGGGCTTGGATCGTGGTGAGGCCGCAAGCCTCGACTCCGGAGCTGTTCCTCAGCAGGAACGGCGAACGCATGAGCCGGGACGGCTTCGCTCATCGGTTGGCACTGCACGTTGCTACCGCCACCCGGAAACGGCCGGCGTTGTCCGGCAAGCGGGTGACGCCGCATGTGCTCCGGCACAGTTGCGCCATGCACACGCTCGCCGCGACCGGCGATGTCCGCAAGGTGTCGCTATGGCTCGGTCACGCAAGCTTGCAAAGCACGGAAGCCTATCTACGCGCGGATCCCGCCGACAAGCTGGCTGTGCTGGCAGCACATGCGCCGCCAGCCATCAAGCAGGGTCGTTTCCGACCACCATCCGATAAGCTGATGGCGGTGCTCACCGAACTGCGCAACGCCACGTAGCGCACGGTATCGGGGCCTCTTCACCAGGTCGGAGACAAAAGGGAGCCCCGATCTCTCGGCTATTCGAGCCTATAGCCAAGGGACCGATATCCTGTGCGCCGTTTCGCCGCCATGCGTGCCAGCACAGGCACGGCAGCATCGACATAGTCGATGACGAGAACGTCCAACTTGTCGTCATGTTGTCGGTGCAGGCGGCCTACGTACTGGGCCAAAGTGCCTTTCCACGAGATCGGCATGGTCAGGAATAGCGTATCGAGCCGGGGATCGTCGAAGCCTTCTCCAATATAGCGGCCCGTCGCGAGGATCAGGCGCTCCTGCTCGTCGGGTACCCGCAATGCCGCTTCCGCCGCTTTACGCTCAGCGGCGGACATGCCGCCGCGCAGAACGGCAAGGTTGCGGACGAAAGGCGAGAAGCGGTCTCTAAGATAGTCGAGATGATCCTTCCGCTCTGTCAAGACGATTGGCGAGCGTTTTGCCTCAAGCGATTTCAGGACGTCGTCGAAGATCAGGTCGTTTCTTCGCGCATCCTGGCTCAACGCTGCATAGACCGCCGGCATCGCGGGGCGTTCTGACATTGCCAGTGACAACGGCAATTCGAACTTGGTCGAGCGCTCGCGTGCACGATGGCGAATGCCTCGTTCAAGCGCCTGCTGCTGCGCGCCGACCCGGTGGCGAACCGGGCCGCACTGCATGAAGATAATCGGGTGATGGCCATCCTTACGCGCGACCGTTGCGGAAAGGCCGAGGACAAACCGGGCTTTCGATCGGCGCGCCACAAGTTCAAAGCTCGCCGCCGACAGGTGATGGCATTCGTCGACGATGAGATGCCCGTATTCCCCGACAAGATCCGATACCTCTCCTTTACGGACAAGGCTCTGGATCAGTGCAACGTCGATTATTCCGGTTGGCTTTCGCTTCCCTCCGCCGACAATTCCGATCTGCTTCGGATCGATATTCAGGAACGAACGCAAGCGTTCCAGCCATTGGTCGAGCAGTTCTCGACGGTGAACGAGCACCAATGTATTGCGCGCGCGTTCAGCAATCAGCGATGCGGCAAGAACGGTTTTTCCGAATGCGGTCGTCGCGGCAAGCACGCCGGTATCGTGAGTGACGAGAGCGTCGAAAGCTTTCAGTTGCGGCGGCCGCAAATCTCCCTGGAAGGAGATTCCAGCAGGCAACTGCTTGCCGTCTTCCCGATGGTCCTGGAGGTCGACATCGATATCGTGGTTTCTAAGAAGTTCGATCGCTTCGTCAAGACAGCCCCTTGGCAGCCCCACATGCCGAGGGTGAAGCTCGGCACATGAGATAATCCGCGGCTTGCCGAAGGCCGGCAAACGCATGGCTTGCGCGCGATAGAACTCCGGATTCTGGAAAGCCGCAAGGCGAATGAACCGGGTGGTCAGAGCTGGCGGTATCTCCGTCCTGTCGATATAGACCTGATCAGCAACAACGATCTTGACGCTCTTCGGTAGCGTAGCTTCTATTCGGCCGATGTCGGAGCGCCTGGACGGCGTCATCCGCCAGGGCTCGTCGGCATGCTCGTCTTCCACCGGCATCCGAACGGCAAGGACACGGCCAGACCTCTCCGCGTCATCGACAAGCTCAAAGACCGCATCGGCGGAGAGCCTCGGCAAGGACGACAGGAACGCCCACTGATCGTCATATGGGCGCAAGTTCTTGTCGACGAATACGCTATTTCCTTTTTCCCGCGCCCTTCGTTGCAGCGGAAGAGCGATCAGGTTGCCAAAGCCGCCAACCGGCATCGTGTCCTGATTGGGAAAGAACCGATCATACGAAGCAAAGCCGATCTCCGGGCGCCGCTCCATCGTTTCCGTGATCAGCGCGGCTCCCAGTTGACGCGCAATCCGTGCCGGCACAGGCTCGTCGAAGAACAGCCACACATGTCCGCCGTTCCCGGATCTCGACCGTTCCAGCGCCGCTGCGATCCCCTTGGATCGGCATGTTTCCAAAAGCGCGGTGGCGTCGTCGGCCCAGTTCTCCTTGTCGAAGTCGGCAGCCAGGAACCAGCAGGTCTCATCCTGCAGCAGAGGATATACCCCGGCGACAAAATCCCCGGCACTGAAGCTGTCACCGCCGCGCAGATGTCTTTCGACAATCTCATCCGAAAGCGGGATAAATGCCTGGTGGGGACAATCTCCGCATTTGATCTTCGGCTTGCCGCACAGCCCCTTTGCCCATTCGTTGGCGCAAGCCGGAGAATATCCCGAGCGGGCCGTCTTTCGGTTTTCCCATCGGACAGGGAAAACATCCATACGACCGGCAAACATGCGGCGGAACAGCGCCACCTTTTCCGATACCGGGGAGTTGTTGGTAACGGGGGCGCCGACAAACAATTCAGTTTGGTCGGAGCGTGTAACGGCAAGCGCCAGCTCCTGCTCAAGCGACACGAGGATGCGCTCAAGCTCGTTCTTCTCGGCGTCCAAAGCCGCTAAGCGTTGCTTGATACGCCCAATCTCATGTTCAATTTCTTCGCCGCTCAACGGTTCGATCGTCCGTGCCACACACCTGCACCCAGCTTAAAGCAGAGAACTTCCAGCCTAAAGGTGACACGTTCTCGCTCGTCAAACGAGCCGTAATTATGCCGAGTAAATCAGTTGGATTTTGCCCAGCATGACGGCAATTGGCACGGCGTGGTCGGCATAATCATATACTCCGCATAATCGATCTTATGCCGATATCGGCATAAGATCGACTCGGGCGGCCTCCCCTCCTCCGACAGCACCATCTCGATCACCTTGCCGGTCTCGCCCTTTGAGAAGCCGCGACGACGCAGGAACACTTCGCGATCGTCGTCCTTGCGCGCGACGATCCGCTCACGCGCCGCCTTGATGCCGGCGATGAAGGGCGCCGGCGACGAATTGGCAAAGCTGGTGAGCGCGGGTGCTGCCTCATGCGCAAATCGTTGGGCGGCGAACTTCGAGTGGCGGATGGTGATTTCTTCAAAATTCTCTGTGCCCCAGAGGTTCCTGTTGGCGCAGACCGCCCGCAGATAAAAGGAGGCGATGCCGAGCGTCTGCGAGCCGACCTCGGAGTTCCAGGCATAGAAGCCGCGGAAATAGAGATCCGGCTCGCCATTCGGCAATCGTCCGGCTTCGATCGGATGGGTGTCGTCCACCAGGAACAGGAAAACGTCCCGGTCGCTGGCGTAAAGCGTCGTCGTATCCTTGGTGATGTCGACGAAGGGATTGTGGGTCATCGTTGCCCAATCGAGCTGACCCGGCACTTTCCACATCGTGTCGCCGGTCCCGTTGCCGGCGATCTTCATCACGGCGGAGACCAGTTCATGGTCCCAGATGCGGCCGTATTCGGGCCCGGTGACGGCTCGTAGTTCAAGCCGCCGATCGTCCATCTCGAGCGTCTTGACGAGCTCGGCACGGTGGTTGAGCAGGCCGTGCTGCAGGTTGATCGCGGCAAGCGGCGCTGGCAGCTGCCGCATATAGGTGGCGGGTGCGCGAACGAGGCTGCAGAGCTGGCCGTAGCTCCAATGGGTCGGTGCGATCGCTTGACGCTGACCCGGAACGAGAAGCTCAAGCCGCTCCGCATTGTCGCGCGTCGCTTCGACCCGGATCGCAGCGCTCTCGATCGTTCTGGCATGGGCGCGCTCGGCGCGGGATCGAACGGTGTCGTAGAGATCGGTCAGTGACAGGAAGCGTTCATCATCAGGACGCGAAAACCATTCCGACGACACGCGGGCGATCCTCTCGCCGCGCGAGATATCGACCTTGAAGGCGGAGGGAACGGTCTGAGTGGTGGGAGCGAGAGTGTTCATTGGATGTCTCCTTAAAGACGAAAACCCGGCGCTGCGGCCGGGCGAGGTTGAGGGATGACTGGGGAAGAAGAAGGATCAATCGAACGTCAGCCGGCGGTGCGCCGACCTAATCGCCGAGAGCGCAGCCTGGAATTCGGCGTTTCCGACGACGTCGGAAAAATCCATCGTGGTGGCGATGGAAACGCATGCTGCATGGACCTCGTCGTCGGTCACTGCCTCGGGAGATAGAGCTTTGAAGCTCGGATCTATTTCGAGCACGGCGGCGATTGCATCGCGCACACCAGCCTCTTGCAGCCTGACCAGGACGTGGGAAGGCTTTGGTGGGGTGGCCGGTTCTTCAGGATCCGGTTCTCCGGCGAGAATGGCTTCTCCTCGGGCAATCGCCCAGGCAGATCGGGCGAGCCATTCGAGCGACGGCGGCCGGGCCGAACTGATGTCATCCAACAACATCTTCAACAGTCCGAGCAGGATCTCGAAATGACGCGCCCGGCGCTGGATAGGTTCATCGAATTGCTGCGGGACTTGGATGGGTGGACCTTCATAGGCCGCATGTGTGCCGTCCCAGAGCCCAGTGATATGAACTGGACCGGAGGAATCGAAGTCCTTCTCGGCGATATCCCAGCTGTCGTCGTCGATGGCGGCACGGCAGGCCGCCTCCAGTGTGTCCGCCGCGTAAGTGCGGCGTCGGAAGACCGGCAGGTCGTAGGTGGTCTCGATGGTGAAGTCAGGCATGGGTGCCTCCTGAAACGGAAAAACCCGGCGCGATGGCCGGGCTGTTTTGCAACGAAGACCCGACCGCAATGACGATCGGGTCAGGTGATGTGATGCTCGTGAACCTATTCGGCGGCGGCGAGATGCTCGCCGTCGATCCCGCTTTCCATATCCTGCGTGTCGTCGTCCGATGTTTCGGGCTGGTCGAGGAGGAAGGCCGGCAGGTTGGAGAGCTGCGAGGGGGTCTCGCCCTCATCGGATCCGACTGAGGCATCATCGGCGACAGCGTCGCTTTGGTTGATGCCGCTTTCGACCGGCATGCGAAGCGGTTCCGGCAGCCACCCGCAGCCTGTCATCAGCCGCTCGGCCTCGCGGGCCATGTCGGTCTTCTTGAGATGGCCGATCAGTTCCGCGGCCTGGTCGCCCTTGGCTTCCCGGACGGCCTGCAGGATATGCGCTTTGGTGACGCGGCCGAGATAGTTGTCGGCGGTCGCCGTCCAGCCGGCTTTCACCATGTCGAAGCCGATCGAGCGAGCCAGCTGCTCGGCATGGGCGATCGCCCGGGTCCGCTTGTTCCAGGGTTCGGTCACCGCGTTCACCGACAACGAGGCGCAATGGGCAAACAGCGCCTGCCGGCTGACCTCGTCGAGCTCGATCAGGAAATCCCAGAGATCGTTTGGATCCTTGGGCAGATCCTGGCCCCAGGCTTCCTGCCGCTGCTCGATCTCCTTCGTCCAGACCGTATCGCCGAGACCGGGCGTCTGGCTGAAGCGAGCGCTCTGCAGTGTCACCTCCAGGCACGAATCCGAGCCGTAGACGTAGAAGGTCTTCAGGACGAAGGCATGCAGGACCGCGATGAAGGCGATGACCGAGTTGTTCGCCAGCGCATTGCGCAAAGCGATCGTGCGAGCTGCCGTGAGATCGAGAACGAGACGGTCGGGAAGCGGCTTGATTGTGTCGTCCTCGTCATCCGGTTGGGTAACCTCGCCGCCGGCGGCTCCGGTTGCCGGAAGGCTGCTGGCATAATCGGCACCATCGCCGGCATCAGCCGAGGGATCGGCTTCATCCTTCGGTTCGTCCTCGGGCCGCACGAAACCTCGCTCGATCTTGAGCTCGCCACCCACGCCGAGCGAGACGAAGGCCCCACCGCGGGCGACCTCCTGCGGATCGAACATGTGTGGACGGTCGTTGAGCCGGTCGAGCTCGATACCAAGCTCCTCCAGTTTCTGTTCGGTCGCTTCCGAGTACTCGTCCGCCTCCGCGTACTCTGCGTCGAGCTTGTCGTATTCGGCGCGGGCGGCGTCATAGCGGGCCAGTTCGTCTTCCGTCATTTCGGCCTGATCGCCGTAGAAGCGCCGCAGGCCGGATGTGTGGCCGTAGGGGAAGTCGAAGGCTGCTTCGACCCACTTCCAGCCTTCGCTCACGCGGATCGCCTCGGCGTCGGCCTTCAGCTTTTCCATCACGAGCTGCTCCAGCAGCGCCGGATCCTGCAGCCATCCGCCCTGATCCTGGTCGAACAGATCCCGCATCACGACGCCGCCAGCGGCCTCGTAGGCTTCGACACCGACATAAACGGCGCGGCGGTCGCTAGCGCGGATCGCGGTTTCGGTCAGCAGTCGGCGGATGTAGTACGGCTCCCGGCTATGCGACCGCGAGACCGTGTCCCAGACCTGCTCCTGGCGAACAGGATCGTTGGTGATCGAAAACGCCATGATCTGCTCGAGCGTCATCTCGTCTTCGGCATAGAGATCAAGAAGCCGCGGCGAGACGGAGGCCAGCCGCAGGCGCTGCCTGACTGTCGCAACCGAGACGAAGAAGCGCGCGGCGATCTCCTCCTCACCCAACCCCTGCTCACGCAAGGTCTGGAAGGCGCGGAACTGATCGAGCGGATGCACGGATACGCGCTGGACGTTTTCAGCGAGCGAATCCTCGACTTCGAGGGTCTCGCCCTTGCTGACGATGCAGGGAACCCCGGCAGTCTTGGCCAGACGCTTCTGCGCCACAAGACGCTCGAGGGCGCGATAACGGCGCCCGCCCGCCGGGATCCGATATATGCCGGTCTCGTTGCCATCACCGTCGAGTTCCGGGCGGACGTTGAGGCTGGTGAGCAGCCCGCGATGGGCGATGTCTTCCGCCAGATCTTCGATCGAGACGCCCGCCTTGATCTTGCGGACGTTCTGCTGGCTGAGCACCAGTTTGTTGAAGGGAATGTCGCGGGCTGCACTGAGGGTGATTTTCGATGTGGCCTGAGCCATGTCGTTTCTCCATGACGGACCGGCCGGAGCCTCTCTCCAACCCTCTCAATCCGTCACAGCCTCCCTTCCCTCCTCTCCCTCTCTCCTCTCCGCTAGGTGCGGATTTGCCGGGTGCGGGACGAGGCTCGCAAGTGGCAATCGGCGACTGCCGACTGGCTGTCGGCTGGCCCCGTGGAGCGACACCACCGCTATTGTATCGCATGAAATGGTTTCGGAGCGCACGCGTCGTCGCTGTTGAAGAGAGCTGATTTTCTTGGCGCGACCTTTCGGTGCTTAGGCAGTCCCAAACCGTCGAAGCATGAACTTGAGTCTGTCGTTCTCCTCACGGAGCCTTACGACCATCAGCCGTTTCAGATGCCGATTTGCAGCTTCGAGAGCGGCAAGCTCTTCGTCCGATATGTCCTGGAGAGAGGGATCGCACCGATGATCGAACACGTCCCGATGTTTGGAGTTGCCCAGGCACTGCGTCCTCGCCCGCGGCTTTGGAACCCGCTCGGGCGCCGAGATTCGTTGCTCCTGGACGGAAGGCCCGCCGTCGTATGAGTTGTACTCGCCGGCCGCCGGCTCGACGGTTTCGTCCGGCGAAGACATCGTGGCGGGACTCGCCGGAAGGCCTTGAGCCTCTTCCTCGGCATTCGAAGCGGCCACGTCCGGTTCAACCAACGCAGCGTCTTCAAGGACTGCTGGGACCTGACGCGGATCAACGTCCAGCATGACCCCATCGGACTCGACCGCGCGGGCCACCGCCCGCAGATCCAGATTGCCCCAGATCGACATGGGTCGAGCCTTGGCTTGACGTCTGTTCGTCTTATATTCGACGACGAAGTTGGGTCGTGGTGTTCTCATGTGCCGGAAGATTGGAATTGGATGGCGACGCGCAATGATCAGGATGCTTAGAACTTCCAGATCATTTGCTTGCAGTGGGATACCTACGAGAGGGTTTTAGTAGGGAGGCGGTCAACCCGCTAGTTCATTCCAAGTCTCTTGCGCAGATCAGCATTTTCCGCGCGTAGCTTTTCAGAAAGCAGTTTTCTGAGCCGCCGGTTCTCTTCCTCTAGCTGGATGAACTCGGCAAGCTCATCATCCACCGAAACAGACTGGTCCAGAACTGGCGTGGCAGGTCGAGCTACGGCTTTCTTCCACTGATAATAGGTCTGATCGGAAATACCCGCGTCTTTGACGGCATCTTTCAAGGTAGAACCACCGGCGACCTGAGCTTCGATCTGACCAATCCTTTCTAGCTTTTCCTGATCGCTGAGGCCGCGGGTCTTCGGCTTCGCCGATTTGGACGAGCCCACCCGCGTCGTTTCAGTTGTTGCGTTCTTTGCCCTGGAAGCCTTTTTCGGAGTAGCGGGCTTGGCTTCGGCCGCCACGGCATCGTCCGCTGGGCTCTGGGTCTCTTGGTCAGCCATCGATTGTCCTCTGGGATTGACTGCTTTTTCCGCCACCGCGATCGAAGAGTCAACATGCACGCCTGCGGCGTTGAAAATCGGACGCAATCTGTGATCAGTGGTGCGTAAGATCGGCCCTCGCCGGATCCTCGCTCCTCTTAAAGCTCAAAAGTGACCCTCAGACTTCGCACCAGTCGTCGAGCAATCTTTTAAAGTTTCATCAGACGTCGCACATGGCTCACTTTGTCGCCACCCACCATCAACTGATGGATAACCTCAACAGGTTATGAGAAAATGCGCAGAAATCCGAACGATATCGTGCCAGCGGACAATGAGGACATAGCCGCCGTTGCTGGTGTACTCTCGCAAATCATGCTGAAAAAGCCGCTCTTGGCGCGGAGAGACGAACATGATTTTCTGAACGTCAGAAATCATGTTGAAATATCCGCACGAAGCGCGGATAATGTCACATGGTTTACGATCAGCGATCCCCCCTATCATCCTATATCGCCAGTCTGCTATCAGCAGGCAAAGTGGTGTTTACAAGCAAGGAAGTGGAGCATGCGCTCGGGTTGGGGCGCGGCGCTTTCCTTGACGCAGCCGAGCGCCTACAACGCCGTAAGGCGCTGATAAGGCCGCGGCAGGGCCTTTATGTCGCAGTACCCCCGCAGTTCGCCTCCTGGGGCGCACCGCCTCCGTCCTGGTATATCGACGCTCTGATGCGAAATGAACAGCAGCCCTACTATGTCGGTCTCCTGAAGGCGGCAGAGCTTCATGGGGCCACGCATCAGGCCGTCATGGAATTTCAGGTCATTACCGGAAAGCGTATGCCGAGGATCAAGGCGGGCCGCAATTTCATAGTCTTCTATTTCCGCAAGGACATAGCGGCAGTGGAAGCGGGCATTGAGGACCGGAAAACAGATACAGGCAGAATGAAGATATCTTCACCAGCGCTCACAGCGCTTGATCTCCTACGCTACCCCCAAGCAGCTGGGGGCACCGACAATGTTGCAACCGTGCTTACGGATCTCGCCGAGAAAATCTCGCCTGCCCAGCTGGCCGAACTTTCCGATGCCGCCGAGCGGCCTGTCGTGCAACGTCTTGGCCATTTGCTGGATCTGCTCGGACATGCCGATCTGGCGAATACGATGTACGCCGCTCTGATGGCCCGCGGCCCGGTGTCATGGACAGAGCTTGACAGGCAGGAGGTGCGCGACCCGGACTTCACGCTCGAACCACAGGAGCGGGACGATCGTTGGCATGTGATCGTCCGCCGTACACCGGAGGTAGACGAATGATCCCCTCTCAAAACATCGTTGCTTGGGGTGCCGTCGTTCCTTGGGCGGACCAGCGGCAGGTGGAGCAGGATCTCATCATCAGCCGGGCGCTAATAAATATCTTCAACGACAAGATGCTCGGCACCGAACTCCGTTTCCGTGGCGGCACAGCTCTGAACAAGCTCCACTTCCCGAAGCCGCTTCGCTACTCTGAGGATATCGATCTCGTCCGAACGTCTTCGGGACCGATTGGGCCGATCCTCGATCAATTGCGTGTCGTCCTCGAACCTTGGCTCGGCCGCGCGCAATTTGACCAGAGCCCCGTCGCTCCCAAGTTTCGTTTCCGCGTGGAAGCAGAAGACGGGAGTGGCGTACCTATCCGGCTGAAGGTAGAAATCAATACGCGAGAGATCGAAGCGCTCGATCCACCGCAGTCCCGGCTGCTCCAGGTGGACAATCCGTGGTTCGCCGGCGAAGCAGCAATCCCGACCTTTTCGCGCGAGGAGATGCTGGCGACGAAGTTGCGCGCGTTTCTGCAACGCGAGAAAGGCCGCGACCTGTACGATCTTTCCTATTCGTTGGAGGCGTTCGAAGGATTGAATGTGGAACGTGTCGCTGCGTTGTTTAGTCAGTATCTTGACCTTGCAGGGCAATCGATATCGCGTGCCCAGGCCGAGGAACGAATGTTTGCCAAGCTGGCAAATCCGCGCCTCCTGATCGACATGAAACCGCTGCTTCCTCTTGAACAGGCGGAAAGCCTCTCCGAGGAAGCCACCAAAAATGCCTTCACGCGCGTGTTCGAAGAAATAGTCGTCAAGATCGCCGGCGATCCCTGGATCCGCACGCCCGAGATGAAAGAGCGTTTTGGATTCGGCAGCTCTGGACCACAGATTCCAAGATAGGTTGGCCCGTTTGCGTCTGCAGCTGCAGTGGATGGCGGAGGCAGCGGACTGGCGCGTGGAGAAAAATATGCCGCGAATGTCTTTCCGCCAGCCCCCATTCATCGCAGTCGTATCCGCAGTTTATGGACTTGAACCGCTTTAATTGTTGACGGAATCGTCCGTCTAAAACGGACGTTTGCGGTTTCGACCTGGGTTCACTCGCTGATCGATTTGGGCAAATGCGACCGGGCATTCGTGAAGAGCGGCAAAGTGCACCTGACTTGGCATCACGGTCCCAGCTGGATATTTAGCTGTTATGCCGGAAAGAACATTGGCTCTTGACCAATATGCCTCTCAACTTAAACCTCTCGAGCAGGCGCTGCCGGCGATCGCAGGCGAACCCGTCTTTGCAACGAGGGGCGGGACCGCTATTACTCTCTTCCTTCGCCCTGTCGGTCTCGATCTCACATATCTTCCGCTTAGGCCAAGAGACAAGCACCTCGCCGAAATCGGCTAGACCGTCGATCGCGTCGCGGCAAAAATCGAGAGGACCGTGGGCGGTGCGCAAACATATTGCTAGTGAAGGCGACCCAGTTGTTGACGTTGGGCAGACCAAACGGAAATTAAACTAGGAACTTTCTCTGTCACCAGAAAGACGGTGCATCCTGCCTAACTCCCAGAGTGAGCAGTCGTGTTGAGGGCGGATCGACCTTCGCCTGAAATGGAGGCTCTTACGCTTGAGCCTCCCTTCGATGGAGAGGTGCATTCTGCAGCCGATCGTCGACATTCCCACTACCTCTTTGACGTAAAGCTCCTCCACGAGAACAAAGGCATCACCGACGAGCTGTTTCGGACGTTTTAATCTGCGTGGCGAGCTCACGCCAGCCGCAGCACCAATGGCTATCGCCGAACCGATCAGGCGTTTCTTTGTTAACGCTTCCGGAAGTCTTACTCGCTTTTACAGAGGAGGCCCGCGCCCCTCGAGCGGATTATTTCGGCTACGCGGGCGACCGAACCGCCGTTTCTTTCCTGAAGATAGTTTCTCAGCGTTTTTCCATCGCCGCAGAAAACCCGTTTTCAAAAAGCAAGGTAGATCAGAAGCTTAGATGAGTTGGTCGCGACCAACTTTTTGCCGGGCCCCCGAAAAAGCATGCCGAAATCCACGATCTGAACACTTTCGTCATCGGGAATACGATTGCCCTCGCCTACCCTACCCCACTCGGCTTTGCGCAACACCATTCGCCTTCAACAAGGCCATGATCATCGGCCCCAGTGAAAACTGTCCACGCTCGGAGCGTCGCGTCAGTTCACGGAGATACCCGCCGGGCGAGTTGATCATGTTTGCTCGCTCCAGGATGCCGGCAACGGCGACGGCCGCATTTTCCGGCCCCATGACTTCGCAAGCCTCCTGATAAGCCGATGGGCTGATGCCCAACATCGAGCGAACGACAACAGCCGCGGACATCAATTCACGCCAGTTCCCGATCGAACCGCCGGCGGCGTAATTTGAGACTTGCGGGCACGCCTTCAAAACCAAGCCAAGCGGAAATGCCTTCAACCCTTCCCTCTCCGTCCTAGTTGGCTTGCTCGATTTTGCCCCCCGCCTGTCTTCAGAGCAAGGTTCAAGTTCATGGATGGATTCGGGTTTTGAATTCTGTATGTGCTGCTCGATTTGGGCGCCATTGGCGCCTGGATTTTCTAATTTTTCCTGAGTTTCCAGCCGGTTGAGTACTTCCTCTTTCAGCATCTGCATTTCTTCGAGGATTCCGTTGACGTCGGCTATCGACGGCGTGCGCGGGAGGCGTGCAATCAGCGCTACATAGATGTCCTCAATGGCCTGCCAATCGCCCTCTGCGCCTTCCTCCATCGCCGCGGTGATCAGCTTGCGCACGTCACGCCGGCAGATCGTCAGGTTCTCTTTCATCTTCCGGAAGGCGGCGCGCTCCGCGACGACCTGCTGCGCCAGCATCGCGAGTTCTTCAGCACGGGAAAGAAGCGGGGATAGATCGAAACCGAAGGCGCTTTCGACGTCGCCATCGTCATCCCTGCGGGCGTAGCGCTTGCCATTGGCGCTATCCTTTCGAATGATCAAACCAGCTTCGACAAGTGCGGCGAGATGGCGCCGCAGAGTCGATCCTGCCATTCCATGAGCTCGCAACGACAGCTGTGTATTCGAAGGGAATACGATCAGCTGCGCGTCCTGGCGCAGCTCGTTGTCCGGATAAAAGCTCAAAAGCGCATCGAGTACTGCGAGGCTGTTCGACTGAATGCCGAGCGGCGCCATCGCCGCAGAGACGTCGCGAAAGATTTTCCATTTCTCGGCCGACTTACCTGCCTTGATTTCTACGGCAGCTTGCTGCCGTCTCACCAGGGCAAGCGAAACCGGCCGCCGCCCGAAGGGCGTCGTCACATTTCCCGTTTGCATCGTCTCTTACCTTTCAGCAGGCAAACGAAATTTGCTCACCAAAACGGTGCCAAAGACTCTTGACGAGGATTCGAGGAAATGCGATTCTGTTCTTGCTACAGAGACAGAAGGGCTTCCGCGACGGCAACGTTGAGGGGGCTCTTTTCTTTTTGCGTCTTACGCTTCCTTCTTTTGTTTCTGTTTCGCACGGTGCGCCTCATAGAGCGCCGGCAATTGCTCGAGCACGAAGGCCGCGAAATCGGGCGCCGCCTTGCGATCGATCATGATTTCTACCTTGGCCTTGCTCTGCTTCACTTGTGCCAGGCGCTCGCCATTTGGGCTCGCCATGACATCAGGAAGGCCGCGTTCCGTCCGACGCGGCTTCAGATGCACCATCAACGCCTTGAACCGGTCGGCCGACTGAAGTCCCTGAATTTCACTCGAACGCACAAGCTTGAGAGAGTTCTCCGCCGAGGATGCCTTTTCGATCAGCCCGGCCAATTCCTGCCAGCTTCTCAGACCGACACCTGGCGCGGATCCGATCGCATCGATCAGGTCCGAGGGGAGGGCGTCGACGATCGATAGCATCTTGGAGAGGTCGCCCTTATCAACGGACATCGACGAGATAATCACGTCGCGTGTGAAACGCTCCTTGAGTCGGGCCGCAAATCGAGCTTTCTCGATGAACGTCAGGTCCTGACGTTCATTGTTCTCCTGGCCCTGCGCGACCACCAGCTGCTCATCGGTCAGATCGCGAACGACGGCTTTCACCGGCAGGCCCAGTTCGCTCACCGCTCTCAGGCGGCGATGACCGAACGCGACTTCATATCGGCCGGGCTGTTGCGGATGAGGGCGCACAAGAATCGGCACCTGCTGACCCTGTTCCTTTATGGACGCAAGCAGGCCATCGATCTCGCCAGGCATCCGGTCCTGCATGAAAGAAGGGTCAATGACCTTCGGATCGAGATCGACCACGGCCTGTCCTTCGGCAAGACGGCGTTCGATTTCCTCGGCGCGCTCGACGCGGTCGTTCTGCTCGCGTAAAGCGTTGCCGATGTTGGCAGTCAGCTTGGCCGACGGATCACGATCCTTTCGAGCCACACCGAGAAGGGGCATCGTTCGGGTTTTCGGGGCATGCGCGTCGTTCGGAGCGTGTGCAGTTGGCAGGGTCGCGGAAACGCCCAGGATGTCCTTTCGGCTCATGTGGGTCTACCCCATGCTTTTTTGATGAGAGACTCGATCTCGTCGTTGACGGCGTTCATTGCCTCCAAGGCGCGATCATAGGTAGACCGCGTGAATTGACCGCGCTCAACCTCGAAGAGAGTTTGGTTAGTAAGTCCGGCATCCGAGACGGCCGTTGTCTTCAGCATCGGGAAATTGAGCACGTTCTCGCCGAAAATCGACCTGAGATAACCGACCATCTGGTTTTGCGGGCCGTCGCTTGGCTCGAAGCGGGTGATGAGATACCGCATCCAATTGAAGTTGAACTTGGCCCCGGCATTTTCGATTTCTCTAAGCAAATTCGACGTCATCGCCAGGAACTGGTTCATCGACATCACATCGAGCATCTGCGGGTGCACCGTCACCAGGATGGACGTTGCCGCTGTCAGGGCCGAAAGGGTGAGGTAGCCGAGCTGGGGAGGGCAGTCGATGACGACCACGTCATAATTGTCCGCGATGTCCTCAATGACTTGACTGATCCGTCCGTAAAAGAGCGTGTCGCCTTCCTTGCGACTCATCAACGCACGCGGCGTGTCATGCTCGAACTCCATGAGCTCGAGATTGCCGGGAATGAGATGAAGGTCGGGAATGTAGGTTCCCCTGACGACCTCTTCGATAGGCCGTTGCTCGTCATCATAGCGAATGGCACCGTAAAGCGTCTCATTCGCACCGACATGGATTTCCGGCTGGTTTCCAAACAGAGCGGAAAGGCTCGCCTGCGGGTCCAAATCAATCGCCAGAACACGATACCCACGCATCGCTAAATATTGCGCGAGGTGCGCGGATGTTGTGGTCTTTCCCGATCCGCCTTTGAAATTCATGACCGAAATGACTTGCAACTGCTCGCCGTCTCGCCGATGCGGCAGATAACGCCGGTTCCCACGGCCGACCTGATCCATATGCTTTCGGATTTGATGAATGTCTTCGATCGAGAATATACGGCGCCCGCCAGCGCTCGTACTGACGTTCAGTTCCGGCATGTCAGACGCGATCTGGCGCAAGTATGACTCTTTAACGCCCAAGAGTTTTGCTGCCTCCGATGGCGCAAACCCTCGGATTCCTTTTTCTGCAGACGGCGGAAAGACCTTGACGTGATGCGCTTGCAACTGCCCTGATAAAGCGTCGGCATGTCGCTCCATCAAAGCGGTCAGTCCCTCGATCTCCGGCGCAGTTTTTGCGGCGTTCTTCGCCAT